>JAGWSK010000035.1 GCA_028869355.1 Alphaproteobacteria bacterium
AGGTTGTGCAGAGAATCGGACATCCGGGACGCGAAGGTGGAGCTTTCCTGCTGCTCCATGTCGCGTTTATGGATTCCAAGGGCAATCTCTATACGGGCGAAGTCGGCGAAACCAGCCGCGTCCAGAAATTCTCACCAGTCAACTAAGGACTAGTCTAGAAGCGAGTAACGAGAAGAGAGAAGCGAGAGATAGCTGAGCGCCGCTTCAGGGCCCCACGCGGGGAGAACGAATCGCCGAAGGCGATTCGCCCGCGTGGGATGCGGCCGGCGAGGTTCCCTCTATTTCAATTCCTGAATCAGCCGGGTGTAGAACGCGATTGCGGGGCCGAGATCGGCGACCGCCAGCCGCTCATTGGTTCCGTGGACGCGCGCCACATCCGACGGCTCGGTATGAACCGGGCGGAAGCGCAACACCGCGTCGGCAATCGGAAGATAGTGACGCGAATCGGTCGCTCCGGTCATGATCTCCGGCGCAACCGGAACGCCAAATGTCTCGGTCACCGCATTTGCGATCGTGGCAAAGGCCGGACTGCCCGTGTCCACGACTTTGGTCGCCTCACTGATCGTTTCGTCACGCTCTGCGATGTCCACCCTTGCATCGCCAATCGCATCCTGCACGTGATTGGTCACAGAGCGGATGTTGTCGCGCGGGTGAATCCGGAAATTGATGACTGCCTGTGCGGTGGGTGGGATCACATTCTCCTTCACGCCGGCATTCAGCATCGTCGGCGATATGGTCGTGTGCAAAGTTGCCGCCGATTCCGGGTTGGTCTGGTACTCGCGGACGACCAGCGGAGCTGTGAGCCATAGATTGGCCAGCACCAGCCTTTGAGCAAATGGCGCAAGAGGCGCAATGACGGCCAGTTTGGCGCGCTGGATATCATCGAGATCGGACGGGAACGGGTGACCGGTGACATTGAGGATCGCGGTTGACAGCCGTGCGACCGCGAGATCGCCGGAAGGGCGCGCCGCGTGGCCCCCGGTCCCGTGTGCGGTCAATTCGAGCGTGAGGAATCCCTTCTCCGCGGTGGCAATCACGGCAATCGGCCGGCGCACGCCGGGATAGGGTTCGCTCAAGACCGAACTGCCTTCATCCAGCACCCAGGCGAAATGCGTGCCGCGGGATTGCAGCGCGGCCGCGATGGCGCCGTTGCCCTTGCCGCCACCCACCTCCTCGTCTTCGCCGAATGCGAACATGATTGTCCGCTCCGGCTGGAATCCGGAATCGGCCAGGCGCTCCGCCGCTTCGCAAATCGCGACGACCTGACCCTTGTCGTCGATCGCGCCACGGCCCCATACGAAGCCGCCGGCAACATCGCCGGAGAACGGCGCGTGCGTCCAATCCTTTTCCGTCCCCGGAACCACGGGAACGACATCCATATGGGCCATCAGCAGAACCGGGGCCAGATTCGGATTTTTCCCGATCCAGGTGAACAGCAGGCTGTTGTTGAACTTCTCCGGCCCGGCCGCTTCGTGAAATCCGGGATAGGTTTGCGCCAGCCATTGCTGCATCGTCTGAAGTGCCGATTCTTTTTCCTTCTCCTTGACACCGTCGCCGTAGGAAACCGTCTGTATCCGGATGGCCTCCGAAAGATGACGCGCCGCGAGATTGACATCCACCGGAATTGGCGGCGCGGCTTCCGGCACGGCAGGCGCGCTCACTGTCAGGGCGCGCCCAACCATCACCGCAGCCAGGATCACAAAAACCGACGCGACGCCGGCCAAAACCCGCTTCAACATGACGCCACCCGCTGGTTCATTTCGGGATCATAGCCCCTCGCGATTGAGGAATCTCCGCGTCTGTTCAACCGCCTGCTTCAGTCCGCAGCGGATCGCGGGAATTTGCGGTGGCAATCCGGCCAGCAACCGGCTGGGGCAGGCGCCGTCCAGAATCACGAAGACGCCGCGGTCGGTTTCGCTGCGTATCAGCCGGCCGAACGCCTGCTTCAGCCGCAGGCGGGCGATCAGATCATCATATTCCCGGCCGAACCGCTCGCGGCGGGCCCGGTGCAGGATCGATGGCTTCGGCCACGGCACTTTGTCGAAAACGCAGAGACGAAGCGACCGGCCGGGCACGTCGATGCCGTCGCGCAGCGCATCGGTGCCGAGCAGACAGGCGTTCTCGTCGGCGCGGAACAGGTCGACCAGCGTTGCGGTGTCCAGCGCGTCGATGTGTTGCGCATACATCATCAGTCCCGCCGCCGAGAGCGGCTCCGCGATTCGCGCATGCACGTCCTTCAGCGTTCCGATGGCCGTGAACAGGCCCAATGCGCCGCCGCCGGCGCAGAGGAACAGTTCGCGATAGGCGGCGGCAAGCTGTGCCCGGTCACCCCGCGGAATGTCGCGCACCACGAAAACGCGGGCCTGCTCCGGCCAGTTGAAGGGTGAATCGAAAACCGCACGCCGCGGCGGCTGCGGCAGATGATGTGCGCCCACCCGCACTTCCGCAGAACGCCAGCCGGTCTCGGCAATGGCCTCTGCGGTGTCACGCAAAGTCGCAGAAGTGATCAGGACGCCATGGGCATTCTTCAATACGGTTTCGGCGAAAGGAATTGTCGGATCGATCCAGCGCCGGTGCAGCCCGACATCGACATCGCGGCCGTTCTCTCGCTGAATTTCGTACCACAGCGCAAATTCGGGCTGCGCGGTCTCGTCCTCCTCAAGGGAAGCCAGCATATCGCGCCAGGCCGGGATGATGAGCTGCGTGCGCCGTTCCAATCCACGCGCTGCAGCCTCGATTCTCGACTTCTGCGCGGTCTCGAGCCTGGCCGCATCGTCATCGAGCTTTGATCGCAATTGCCCGGCAAGCCTCTGCAGGGGGACTGCCAGGCGCGCGAGAGCATGATCGAGTCCACGCGCCGCATCGCGCAATTCCGGGTCCATGGTGCGGACCTCCGCCTCTATGGCATAGGGCGAATCGCTCGACGGACTGCGGGCGAGAACGTGCTGATAAACGCGTGCCAGGAATTCTTCGCCGGCGCCGCGGCCCAGGCCGCCCTTCACGCGCGACAACCAGCCTTCTCCAGCGAGCGCGCCTGCCGACATCAGCGCCTGCCGCAGGTCGTTTGCCGCTTCTTCGCCCGAGACCAGATCACGGAGCCGCTCCTCCAGACCCCGGCTGCGGGAATGGCGCCCTTCGGGCCCGCGAATCCAGTGCCGCAATTCGGCCATTTCCGCGCCCGACAGCAGCGCCGCGAAAGCCGAATCCGCCGCATCGAACAAGTGATGACCTTCATCGAATACGTAGCGCAGCGGTCCGGTGCCCTCGTCTGCTTCTGCGCGAATTGCATTGCGCGAGGCATGAGCCATCACGAGAGCATGGTTGGCGACGACGATATCGGCGTCACGCGCGCCGCGAATGCTGCGCTCGACAAAACATCTGCGGTAGTGCGCGCATGCGGAGTAAATGCATTCGCCGCGCCGGTCGGTCAGTTCGTGCCGCCTGAGTTCCGCCGGAAGAAAACCAGGGAAGCCCTCGCCGGTCACATCGCCATCGGATGTTGCAGCCACCCAGCGCGACAGCAGGCCGAGAGCGATCGCGCGTGGCCCTCCGCCCACCGCACTGTGTTTCACGGCGTCTTCAAAATTCAGCAGGCAGAGATAATTTTCACGTCCCTTGCGAAGCACCGTTTTCAATCTTCGGCCGCCGATCCGGCGCGCGAGCTTTTGCGCCTCCTGCACGATCTGACGCTGCAAATTTCGTGTATAGGTCGATACCCACACCGATGGCCCGTTCTTTTCCGCCCACAGCGAAACCGGCGCGAGATAGCCGAGCGTTTTTCCGGTGCCGGTGCCCGCTTCGGCCAATACGATATTGGGCGATCCGGCCTGCGGGCGCGGCACAAAGGCATCGGCCGCAGCCGCGGTAAAATCCTGCTGCTGACGGCGCATGGTGCCACGCGATCCGATCAGCGCGATCAGGCGCGCCTGTGCTTCGGCTCCCGCAACCGGTTCCTGCCCCTGAGGCGATGGCAAGGGCGCATCCTCCCATTCCGGCAAGGACTGCCAGACTTCCAGCGCCGCCATCGGGCTCACCTGACGTTCGGGCTGACCCAGCACAGCCAGAATGGTCGCTCCCCATCGCCAGCCGCAGCGCAGCATGAACATCGCAAGGTTGCGCGCTTTATCACGTTCCGCACCAGCGAGTTGCGACAGCTCATGCAACAGGCCCGCGGTCGCGCTCGCGATGATGCTGGCAGCGTCGTGCGCATTTTCCGGCGCCGGCAAATTCAGTGCACGGGCGATACCTGCCGGGCTCGGCAGGCACGCGCGGGCCGGGTGCACAAAGGCCAGCAGTTCCAGAACGTCGTAAACCGGCGTTCTTGGCCGCGCACCCATCCGGCGCAGGAGCCATGACGCGTGGCAGACGATTGCATTGCCGTCGTTCAGAACTTCGCGCGCTTCATCCGGCGATATCTCGCGGATTTCTCCGGACGGTTCCGCGAGCGCCAGACCTCCGCCGGTCAATGACAGCGCCGGCGCCGGCATTGTGACATTTGGAGGACATGGATGGCATGTAATTTGCATGTCAAAAAATTGGCATCAAGCGCGTCCACAATAGCATGATGCGGAATTGGCTTACGGAGGAAACAGTGAAACAGATCGTCATTCGCAATCTGGACGATTCCGTTCTGCTTGGGCTGAAAAAGATTGCCTGGATGGACGGTGAAACGCCGGAACAAACCGCGCGCCGTCTCCTGATCGAAGCGGTGAGGGCGCGCAATATCAGGCAAATGCAGCGGTTCCGCGCCACAGAACCGGCGGCCTAGATTTTCAGCAGCTTCGCCGCTGTGCCGTGCAGGATGAGATCGCGGTCGCGCGCACTCAACCTCAACTCATCCAGGTCCTGCACCGGGCGCAGATAGCCCATATCGAGACAGTAATCGCTGCCCAGCATCACCCGATCGGCGCCGACTTCGGAGATCAGGAATTTCACCACCGATCCCCTGTGGCCGACCATGTCATAGGTGAACCGGCGCATATAGGCGCTGGGCGGTTGCGGCAAATTGGGCACATCGCGGCGCACCGCATAGCCCTGATCCATGCGTCCGATCAGCATCGGGATTGCTCCGCCGGCATGCGGCAGCGTGATCTGCAGTTTCGGACATGCGTCGAGTACGCCACCATAGATCAAGTGACATGCGGCGATCGTGGTGTCGAAAGGATTGCCGAGAATATTGGCGAGATAGAACGGCTCGAACCGTTTGCCGCCGATCGCGCCATTCGGATGCAGGAACACCGGCAGATTCAGCGATTCAATGCGCTTGAACACCGGCAGGAATTCCGGATCGGAGAAATCGCGTCCTTCGACATTGCAACCGAGATAGACGCCCCGGATGCCCGGCAGTTTTGCCGCGCGTTCAAGTTCATCCATGGCGCGGTCGCGGTCGCTCATGGGCAGCGCCATCAGGCCGACAAAGCGATTGGGATATTGCAGATGCGCGTCATTGGCGGCGTCGTTGAATGCGCGGGCGAGTTTCAGCGCGAAATCCGGGCTGCCGAAATAGGGCATCGGCCGGGTCAGAGAGAGCGCATGCATCTCGACGCCCTGCGCATCCATATCGGCGAGGCGAAGTTTGAGATCGGTGAATTTCGCCGGGAATGGCCCGCCGGAAAACCCGCCGCCCTTCAGGAAATAACCCTCCGCCGTCTGCCGATATTCGCCGCCGAACGGCTTCCCATCCGTCCCGATCACGTCGAGCCAGGTTTGCGGGTAATAATGAGCGTGGATGTCGATGCCGAGTTTCTGGCGCGGCGTAACCGTCGAAGCATTGCCTTCCAAAGTGAATTGCGCACTGCGGCCGGGAAGCGTGCCCTGCGCCACGCCGACACCGGAAATCTGCGCTTCCGCCTGTGGCCCAACCGCCATCGCCGCAGTCACCGCAACTCCCGCCTGAATCACATTGCGGCGTGAAACGCCAGGCCCCTCGCTCATTGCATCCGCCCTTCGTCTAAATCGGCCGAGTCGCCTGTTCGAGCCAGGCGCGGTCCTCATTATTCAGCCCCGGCGCAACCGCTGCGCGAACCTGCGCGTGATACCCGTTCAGCCAGTCGCGCTCTTGCGGTGTCAGCATCGAAACCTCAACCAGTTTGAGATCGATCGGCGCCATGGTGATGGTTTCGAACGAGAGCATCTTCTTCTCGCCGCCGGGAGAGATTTCCGGCGGCCGCACGACCACGAGGTTCTCGATGCGGATGCCGTACTCACCGGTTTTGTAATAGCCGGGTTCGTTCGAGCAGATCATTCCGGCTCTCAGCGCCTGCGCCGTGCCACGTGAGGAAATGCTCTGCGGTCCTTCGTGTACTGAGAGATATGATCCAACCCCGTGTCCGGTTCCGTGGCCGTAATCCAGCCCCGCATCCCAAAGCGGCCGTCGGGCAAAGGCATCGAGCTGTGCGCCCGTGGTGCCTTCCGGAAAGCGCGCCAGCGCCAGTTGAATGTGTCCTCTCAATACGCGCGTGAAGCGGTCACGCATTTCCGCGCTCGGTTCGCCGATGGCGACGGTGCGGGTCACATCGGTCGTACCGTCGTCATATTGCGCGCCGGAATCGATCAGGAACAATTCGCCGCGCTTGACCGGGCCATTGGTTTTTTGCGTGACGCGGTAATGCACGATTGCGCCATGCGGTCCCGCGCCGGAAATCGAATCGAAGCTGATGTCTTTCGCGCCGGCTTCGCGCCGGAACGATTCCAGTTTCTCCACCGTGTCGATTTCCGTGAGCTTTTCCTTCGGAGCCTCGCGCGCGAGCCAGGCGAGGAAACGCGACAAGGCCTGTCCGTCGCGAATATGCGCCTGCCGTGTTCCTTCGAGCTCGACGTCGTTCTTGCAGGCTTTGGGCAGTTGGCACGGATCGGATGCGCGGACGATTTTTGCGCCGGCCTGTTGCAGCCGGCGGAAGATCGCGGCCGGCGCCCAGACCGGATCAGCCATCACCGTCTGGCCCTTCAGCGCATCAAGTGCCGCACCGAACTCGCTCGCCTCCCTGAGATGCACGTCGCTGCCGAGATGCTTGAGGAGCGCGGGTGAGGACTTCCGGCCGTTCATGAACAGATCCGCGGTGGCATCGGCATGGAGAACGGCAAAAGCCAGCACAAATGGCGTATGCGGAACATCGCTGCCGCGGATGTTCAGCAGCCAGCAGATCGAATCCGGAAGCGTGAGAACTGCTGCATCGGCATGATGTTTTTTCAGCTCATTGGCGATACGCCCCCGCTTCGAATCCGAAGCCTCGCCGGTGAATTTCAGTGGGTGCGGCACCGCGCGTTGCAGCGGCGGCTTGGGCCGGTCGGCCCAAACGGCATCCAGCGGATTGGTCTCGCAGGCGACGAGTTGTCCTTCGGCGCGCTCTACGGATGCCTGCAACCGTTCGACCGCCGCCTGGGTATGCAGCCACGGGTCGTAACCGAGCTTCGCGCCCTTCGGCAGATTGGCTTCAATCCAGTTGGACGGGCCATCATTCAGCACGTCGAGAGTCTCGAACAGCGATGTGTCGGTCTGGTTCTTCACCTGCAGGGTGTAGCGCCCATCGACAAAAACGGCGGCCTTTCCAGTGAGCACAATCGCCACGCCTGCCGAGCCGGTGAAGCCGGTCAGCCATGCCAGCCTTTCTGCCGATTTCGGCACATACTCACCCTGATGCTCATCGGCACGCGGGACAATGAATCCGTCGAGTCCGCGCCGCGCGAGCTCGCCGCGAAGTGCCGCCAGCCGTTCGGCACAGCGTGAGGCATCACTTTGATCGTCAAATGTCTGAAACGGCATATTCATGGCTGTGACCTTGGTACTGGGCCGGGTGACGGTTTGTTGAGCAGAAGCGCTGACCACGGACCACTGCGAAACGCGCCATAGAATACAAGCTTCTGCGCCTGATAGAAGCTGAGAACCAGGTTTTCCTGGTTACGCAACAAACCCGACAGGAGCACGGTTCCACCGGAACGCATCGCCTTTGCGATGGCAGGGGCCAGTCGTGTCAAAGGTCTGGCCAGGATATTGGCGCAAATCAGATCATGGGGCGCAGATGCGCGGATTTGAGGGTGATCGAGCCCGCCGGCACAGACCGTGTGGATCTCCGGGCCCGCGCCATTGTTGCGCGCATTTGCGCGTGTGACTTCGACGGCTATGGGATCAATGTCGGAAGCGACGACCATTCCATGCCACAGCTTTGCGGCCGCAATCGCGAGAACGCCAGTGCCGCAGCCGACGTCGAGCACGCGCTCAAATCGCCGCGCTTTGGCGAGGCGGCACAATGCTTCGAGGCACAGTGCGGTGGATTCGTGATGGCCGGTGCCAAAAGCCATCCCGGCCTCGATGCGTAAGGGGATGACACCCCGCGGAACGAGCCCCGCGTCATGCGCGCCATGGAGGAAAAATCGCCCCGCGCGAACCGGCGGTAATCCTTCCAGACTGAGCCGAATCCAGTCCTGGTCCGGCAATGCTTCGCAGCGCACGTTCTGGCCGCAAACACGCGAAAGCAATTCTTGATCGGGAGACCTGTCGTAGAGCGCCTCGACCGCCGCGTCCCGTTCGAACGGATTCTCGCTGATCAGAACCGACTGCGGCGGTGGCGGGGTCAGTTCGAAGACCGCGGCGATATCCGCCGCTGCTTCCTTCGGCACGATCACGGAAGCTTTCCAGAGCGGAGGCGAATTCACGCGCGGGTCACAAAATTGTCCATGACCCGCTTCGATCCCGCTTTGTCGAAATCGATCAACAGCTTGTTGCCTTCCACCGCGACGATCCTGCCATAGCCGAATTTCTGGTGAAAGATGCGTTCGCCGGGACCGTAGATGGATCCTTGCGCATCCGCGGTATTCACCGACTTCACGCGCAGATCAACGATGGCCGGCGGCGCCATGGAAGCGGCCGAAGCGGCGCGCGCCGCCTGCGCCCGGCGCCAGCCGGGGCTGGAATAGGTGCTTTCGAATTCCGTCTGATTATCGCGGAACGCGGCGCCGCTGTAATTGCCATAAAATCCTTGGCTGACCAGATTGTCGGCGTGCTCTTCGGGGATTTCGCGAATGAACCGTGACGCCACCGCGCTCTGCCATTGGCCGTGCACGCGCCGGTTGGCCGCGAAACTGACAAAGACGCGCGATTTGGCCCGCGTCAGACCGACATAAGCGAGCCGCCGTTCCTCCTCGAGCCCGGTATTGCCTTTCTCATCCATGGTGCGCTGTGACGGAAACAGGCCCTCTTCCCAGCCGGGCAGAAACACCGTGTCGAATTCCAGGCCCTTCGCCGCATGCAATGTCATCAGGCTGAGACGGTCGTTGCCCGTCTCGTTTTTCTCCAGCTCCATGACCAGAGACACGTGTTCGAGAAATGCGGCCAGCGACTCGAACTCCTCCATCGAGCGGATGAGTTCCTTCAGGTTCTCCAACCGGCCGGCAGCTTCCGGCGATTTGTCGGCCTTCAGCATGTCGGTGTAACCGGATTCGTCGAGCACCATTTCGGCGAGTTCAGTATGGGGAACCTGCGCCGCCTGCTTTTGCCAGCGGAAAAAGCTCTGCGTCAGTTGCGTCAGCGCGTTGCGCGCTTTCGGCGTCAATTCATCCGTCTGCGCCAGTTCCGCGGCCGCTGCCAGCAGTGGGATACTTGCACTGCGCGCATGATTATTCAGCGCCTGGATTGAAGCGTCGCCCAACCCGCGCTTCGGTTTGTTGATGATGCGTTCGAATGCGAGATCATCATCGCCCTGGGCAATGACCCGGAGGTAAGCCATCGCATCACGGATTTCGGCGCGTTCATAAAATCGCGGACCGCCAACGACGCGATAGGGAATTCCGAGCGCGAGAAATCTGTCTTCGAATTCGCGCATCTGGAATGATGCCCGCACCAGCACCGCCATCTCCGCAAATTTGTGGCCCTTGCTGTGCAGGTTTTCAGCTTCGGTGGCGACATTGCGGGCTTCTTCTTCGGCATCCCAGACGCCTTTGATCTGAATTTTCTCACCGGCGTTTTGCGTCTCCGTCCACAGCGTCTTGCCGAGACGCGCGCGATTGGCCGAAATCAGCCCCGATGCAGCGCCCAGGATCGAAGCGGTCGAGCGATAATTCCGCTCCAGCCGGATGACTTTCGCGCCCGGATAGTCACGTTCGAAACGCAGAATGTTTTCCACCTCGGCGCCGCGCCAGGCATAGATCGACTGATCGTCATCCCCGACCACGCAAATATTGCGGTTGGTGCCTGCGAGCAGCCGCAGCCAGAGATATTGCGCGACATTGGTGTCCTGA
>JAGWSK010000309.1 GCA_028869355.1 Alphaproteobacteria bacterium
ACCACTTTGTTCGGAAGCCAGGACCCGCTTGGCGCGCAAATTCGGGTCCGCGATGTGCCCTGCGATGTGATTGGCACCTTGTCGGCCAAGGGGCAGGCCACATTCGGTCAGGACCAGGACGATATCGTCGTGATGCCGGTCCGCACCGTGCAGCGGCGCCTCGCCGGCAACACCAATGTCGGGACAATCTGGATCGCGACCGAGCGCGCCGGAGACATGTCGAAGGTCAAAGCCGATCTCACGCGATTGATGCGCGAACGCCGCCATCTGGCGCGCAACACGCCCGATGATTTTCAATCCAATGATGTGGCGCAGATCACCCAGATCGTCGAAACCACGACCGGCGTTTTGACGATCTTCCTGGCCGCCGTTGCCGCGATCAGCCTTGTGGTCGGTGGCATCGGCATCATGAACATCATGCTTGTGTCCGTGACCGAGCGAACCCGCGAAATCGGCATTCGCCTTGCCATCGGGGCGCGCGAACGCGACGTGCTCACCCAGTTCCTGGTCGAGGCCGTGATGATGTCGGCTTTCGGCGGTGTGATTGGAATCCTGCTGGGGCTCGGTGCATCCGCCCTCGGCACGCATTTTCTGCATCTCGATTTCGTGCCGTCTCCGGCAATCACCGTGCTGGCGTTCCTGTTCTCCGGCGGCATCGGCGTCGCGTTCGGCTATTTTCCCGCGCGCCGCGCCGCACGCCTCGACCCGATCGAAGCCCTCCGCCACGAATAAGGGTTGTCATTCCCGGCGAGGATCGCGAAGCGATCCGAGGGATCGAGGGCGTGAGGAAATCGCCGGAGGCGACTGTCGCTGTGGTTTTCATTATTACAATTTTGCCGGAGCGAAAGGTCCCGGCGCAGCCACGCACTATTTGATTCAGTATGGAAGAACTCTAACATCCATCCGCTCTTGGGAGGGGTCCGATGCGCGAGTCACGTGTCTGCATTTGTGCCGCCGCATTACTGGCGGCGTGTTTTGTATCCGGTTCGCCGGCACTGGGCGCGTCTGCGATACCGGATCTGTCCGGCACCTATTGGGCGGCAACTTACTCGCCGAAGATTCAGGTGCTGGGCGGCGGCGATCCACCGCTGAACGCCGAGGGCAAAACGGCGTATGAGAAAAACCGCGCCGGATTGAGGGACGGTTCGCTGCCCGATCCCGCGCGCAAAGTCTGCCTGCCGGATGGCGTGCCACGCGTGCTGGAAACGCCTTACCCGTTCGAAGTGTTTCAGCTTCCGCCCGGGCAGGTTACGTTCGTACACGAACTAAATCACCAGATTCGCCCGATCGCACTCGATCAACCACTTCCCAAATACGACGATGTCGTCAACTTCCTCAACTATGGCGGACACTCCGTCGGCCATTACGAAGGCGATACTCTGGTGATCCAGAGCGACGGCTTCAACGATCAGACTTTCCTCGACTCGACGGGGCTGCCGCACAGCGACCAGCTGGAAACCACCGAACGCGTGCGCAAAGCGGGAACGCAGCTCGAAGATGTCGTGACCATTCACGACCCGGCCTATTATGCGAAAGACTGGCAGGCGCGCTTTGTCTATGCGCGGCGCGACGATGTCAGGCTGATGGACTATGCCTGCGGAGACAAGCATCGCGATCTTTCGTCGGTGAAAGGCGTGGCCGAAGTTCGCGCCGCGCGCGCCGCCGGCCGCTTCCCATGATCACCGCCGCTCGCTTTTTACAAATGCTAGCTTCCCCTTTGCAGCAGGGGCTTTCGCATTTGGATAAATCTCTGCCTCCCCCTGGTGGGGAGGCACGCAGTTTGCACTCCGCAAACTGCGGGTGGGGGGATTCTGCGCGCGTAACTACGCCCGAAAAAGCAACATATTTTCGAAGTCCCTGGACGGGAAAACCGAATCTCCACTTGGGAGACTGACCATGTCCAAAACCGCATTTCGCCTGGGTGCGACACTCGCCGGATTGTGCGGTGCAGCCGCGTTGTTGCTGCCTGCACTCGCCGCCGGCAGCCAGTCCGGCAC
>JAGWSK010000310.1 GCA_028869355.1 Alphaproteobacteria bacterium
CGTCTGGATGAATTGAAATCCGGCATGATCGCAGCGACCGCACTGAATGAACCGGCAGATACGGAAGCGAAACGGGATGGCCTTCCGCTGCTCGTGGATTTGAAAGCCAATTTGCCGTGGATTTTCACCGCCATCGCGATGGACAGGAAATATCTTGCCGCACACCGGCAGCAGGCGAGGGAATTTTTGCACGCCTATATCGAAGGGATCGATCTTGCACTCGCCTATCCGCCGGCGGCGAGGAAAATTCTCGCCGAGGAGTTCCCGACGTTCTCACCGGCGGCGGTGGATGCGGCCTATGATGATTTCCGCACCCGTGTTCCCCGCGATGCCAGACCGTCGCGCGACGGCGCCGAACTGATGCTGCGCGAAACCGGCAGTGCTGGAAAGCCGCTCACGGATTACATCGATACGTCATTACTGGACGATCTCGGCCGCGACGGATTTTTCGATGAACTCAAACGGCGCTATCGCGTCCAGTAATTGCCAAGATGCTGCGGCGCATTACCCGTCTCTTCGTCAAATATGCCGAGCGATATATTCCCGATCCATATTTATACGCGCTGATCCTGACCTTCATCACCGCGGTTGCGGCCTATATCTGGACACCGGCGGACGCGGCGAAAATCGCGGCATCCTGGTATGACGGCATCTGGGCGATTCTGGCGTTCGCCATGCAGATGGCGCTGATCCTCGCCACCGGTGTGACTCTGGCGGAGGCAGCACCGGTGCGCCGGTTGCTGCAACGGATCGCAAGTATACCGTCCGACCAATCGCGGGCCGCCGTGGTGCTGTTTTGGACCGCGGCCTTTGCGAGTTGGCTGAACTGGGGCTTTGGTCTGGTCGCCGGTGCGTTGCTGGCGCGCGAAATGGGCAAACGCATCCGCGATGCCGATTTCGGCCTGTTGGTCGCGGTCGCTTACATGGGCAATATCGTGTGGGCATCAGGCCTGTCGAGTTCGATTGCTCTCGCCTCTGCCACGCCCGGCAGCGCGCTGAACATCATCGAAAAAGTGACCGGGCAGATCGCCGGGTTCGATCGCACCATTTTCACCGCCTACAATCTGGCGCCGACGATTCTGATTTTTTGCCTGCTTCCGTTGCTGCTGGTCGCCATCGCTCCGCCACAGAGTGAGATGCGGCGCATCGATCCCGAACTGCTGAAACGCGACGAAGCGGTTCCGGACGTGACGCCCACGGCCGGCAATTTCGCGGCGCGAATCGAGAATACACCGCTGTTGACGCTGCTCCTGGTCGCAATGGGCGTGTTCTACGAAGCGGTGACGATTTCGCGCAGCGGATTTTCGTTGGATATCGATGGGATGATTTTCATCGCATTGATGCTGGGGCTTTTGTTGCATTGGCGCCCGATCCGTTATGTCCGGTCATTCAATCGCGCGGCGCGGACAGTGGGGCCGATCCTGCTGCAATTTCCGCTCTACGGCGGCATCATGGGAATGATGACCGGAACCGGACTCGCCGCGGTGATCGCGAGCGGCTTCGTGTCATTTTCGACGCATCAGAGTCTGCCATTCTGGTCTTTCATCTCATCCAACATCATCAGCCTGTTTGTGCCTTCGGGCGGCGGGCATTGGGCGGTGCAGGGGCCATTCATGGTGCCTGCGGCAGTCAGCCTCAAAGTCGATCCGGCGCTGACCGCGATGGCGACAGCGATGGGCGAGCAAACCGCGAACATGATCCAGCCATTCTGGGCACTGCCGGTCCTCGCCATTGCCGGCCTGGGCATCAGGGACATCATGGGTTACTGCGTGATGGCGCTGCTGCTCGGCCTGGTGTTGTATGGCGGCGCGCTGCTGCTGTTCGCGTGAAGCCATGGGATTGATCCATCGCCGCACATTCCGCATCGAATGGGGACAATGCGATCCCGCCGGGATCGTGTTCTACCCGAGATATCTCGAAATGTTCGACACCGGCACGGGGCAGCTTTTTGCGCGCACCGGGTTGTCCGCGGCGGAGATGCGCGGCGTGTACGGAATTATCGGGATGCCGCTGGTGGAGCAGGGGGCGAAATTCCTGCTGCCGTGCCGCTTCGACGACGAGGTGACCGTGGAGAGCGAGGCCGGCGAGTGGGGCCGCGCAAGCTTCGTGGTGAAACACTGCATTTTCAGGGCAGACCGGCTGGCGGTTGACGGATTCGAAAAGCGCGTCTGGGCGGCGGCGGATCCCGAACACCCGGGGCAAATACACGCCGCAGCCATTCCGCCGGAAGTGATAGCCTGTTTGTCCGATCCATCCGGCGAGACTCCATGCAAGCCGGCGCGGTGACATCGCGGAATTCGAACGCTAGGGGAGCGCGATTGCGGCGGGCAGGCCGGGCTGATTGATGTGGATGGGGTGGACGTTCCAGATTTCATCGGCATATTGCCGGACCGCGCGATCGATCGAGAAGACGCCAATATTGGCGGTATTCAAAATCGATTTGCGCGTCCACTGATCGCGATCGCGGAAGGCCGCATCGACCGTGGCCTGGCAGGCCACGTAAGGCGCGAAATCCGCCAGCACCAGATAATGATCGCCAAAACGGAGCAGCGAATCGACAATCGGCGCAAACAGTGTGCGGTTGGCGGGTGAAAAATAGCCGCCGGCGATCATATCGAGTGCCTGCTTCAGGTCGGCGTTGCTCTCATAGACCGCGTACGGATCGTAGTGGCGCCGGAATTCTTCGGTTTCATCGTAATCGCGCCCGAACATGAATGCATTTTCCCGTCCCACCGCGGCGGCAATTTCGTCGTTTGCACCGTCATGTGTGCCAATGGTCAGCGCTCCGTTCAACGCCAGCTTCATGTTTCCCGTGCCCGACGCCTCGGTGCCGACAGTGGAAATCTGTTCCGAAAGATCGGCCGCGGGAATCAGTTCCTGCGCCGTGCCTACATCATAGTTGGGAACAAATGCGATTTTGAGCCGCGTGCCGACGACAGGATCGTGGTTGATGACATCGGCGACACTATGGATGAGGTGGATGATCAGTTTCGCCATTACGTAACCTGGCGCCGCCTTGCCTGAGAAGATGATGGTTCGATGCGCCGAGTCCGCACCGGCGCCCGAGCGAATGTGATTGTACCGGGTGATCGCGTGCAGCAGGTTGAGCACCTGCCGTTTGTATTCATGGATCCGCTTGACCTGCATGTCGAACATGGACTCCGGTTCGACCGCAATGCCGAGCCTCTGCCGGATCACGCCGGCCAACGCAATTTTGTTGGCCTGCTTCACCGAGGCAAACTGGCTACGGAATTCCTGATCTTCGATGAACGGCACGAGCGCGGTCAATTTCGCCAGATCGCGCATCCAGGTGTCGGAAATCCGCGACGTGATCAGTTGCGCCAGCGGCGGGTTGGCTTCGAGCAGCCAGGTCCGCGGTGAAATGCCGTTGGTGATGGGGATTATTCTGCCGGGGAAAAACCGGTCGAAGTCGCGGAACAACGTGCGGCGCATCAGTTCGGTATGCAGTTTCGATACGCCGTTCACCTTGTGGCTGCCGGTGATTGCGAGATGCGCCATGCGCACGGAACGCGGCGCATTTTCTTCGATCAGGGACATGCGCCGGACCAGGTCCATATCGCCCGGACTTTCGTGTCCGACAGCACGCAAAAGACGGGCATTGATTTCGTAAATGATCTGAAGATGGCGCGGCAAGAGGCGCTCCATCAACTCGACGGTCCAGGTCTCCAGCGCTTCGGACAGCAGCGTATGATTGGTGAAAGAGAAAATCCGCACCGTAATTTCCCAGGCCCGGTCCCAATCGAGCCGGTGAATATCGACCAGGAGCCGCATCATTTCCGGAATCGCCAGCACAGGATGCGTGTCGTTCAACTGGATCGCAATGCGGTCCGGCAGAAGGTCGAACTCGGCGTAGGTGTGCGCATGCCGTGAGAAAATATCCTGCAGTGAGGCGCTGACCAGGAAATATTCCTGTTTGAGCCGCAACTCCCGGCCGCTGGAAGTGGCGTCGCTGGGATAAAGCACGCTGGACAAGGTTTCGGTGACACTCTTGTCTTCCATCGCGTCGAGGTAGTCGCCTTTGTTGAAGTAGTTGAGGTCGAATTCCTTCGTCGCTTTGGCCGACCACAGGCGAACCGCGCTGATGGTTTCGGCGGCCAGCCCCATCACCGGCAAGTCGTGCGCCATGGCAATGACGTCGGCTGTGTCAAGCCAGTGGTAGCCCTCGCCGCGCTCGTCGCGAACGGCGGCGACGCGCCCGCCAAACTGCACGCGATAGGTCGCGTAGGGACGTGCGAATTCCCACGGGCTTTCGTTTTGCAGCCAGTTTTCCGGTTGCTCCACCTGCTCGCCGTTCTCGATTTTTTGGCGAAACATTCCGAACTGGTAACGAATGCTGTAGCCCAACCCGGCATAGTTGAATGTGGCCATGGATTCGAGGATGCAGGCGGCAAGGCGGCCGAGGCCGCCATTGCCCAGCGCGGGCTCAGCTTCGAATTCCCACAGCTCGTCCAGATTGACGCCGAGCTCGCGCATGGCTTCGCGGCAGATGTCGAGCAGGCCCTGCGCGTCGAGAAACGCCCTGAGCATGCGCCCGGGCAGCAATTCCATCGACAGGTAATAGACCCATTTGGCCTGCTGGGTGAAATTGCGGCGCCAGCTGTTCACTCGCTCGACGCTCAGCGTTTCGCGCAGTACCAGCGCGAGCGCATAGAACCAGTCCTGTTTTGTGCAGTAAGACGGATCGCGCCCGACTTCCCGGATCATCCGGTGCAGGACTTCCTGTTTGAAGGATGCGACGTCGAAATGCCGCGGCTGCTCGAGCGGAAAAGGTTGCGGGTCCGGTTCGGTCGCTTTCAGCATGTCGCCAAGTCTACCACATGGTCTTCGCCCATGAATCGTGTTTCTGTTATCGGGAACTTGCGGGAGAGAGCATGACGGCGGCGGAACAATCCATTCCAATCAACGGGCTGCGTAAGCGGTCTGCGACGCGATGGATTCAGTTGGGGCTCGGGCTGATCGCGATGATGTCGATTTCCAGCCCGCAATATGTCTGGACGCTGTTTGTGCCGGCGTTCCAGGACGCGACGCGTGCAAGTTTGCCCGCGGTTCAGGTGACATTTTCGATTCTGATCGTGTTGCAGACCTGGCTGGCACCCGTGCAGGGGTGGCTGATCGACCGCTTTGGGCCAAAGTTCCTGATCGGTTCCGGCGCGGTGTTGAGCGGGCTCGGCTATGTTCTGGCCGCGCAGGCTGGCGGTCTTTGGTCGCTCTATCTCAGCTATGGCGCGTTCTGCGGGTTTGGCACGGGGCTGGTCTATATCGGCATCATCGGCCTCATGGTGCGGTGGTTTCCCGACCGGCGCGGTTTTGCCGTTGGGCTCGCGGCGGCGGGGTATGGCGTCGGCGCGATTGCAACCACGTTCCCGATTGCGGCCATGCTGCGCGCTTCCGGGCACCGCCCGACATTGATTCTGTTCGGAATCATCTTCGCCTGCATCGGCGCCGGCGCGGCGTTGGGCTTGCGGGCACCTCGCGGAGAAGATGTGAGCGGTCTTGCCGCACGCGCGCGCTTTTCGGTTTCGGCGAGGGATTACGCTCCCGCCGAAATGCTGAAGACGCCGGTGTTCTGGCTGATGTTTGTGATGATGACCATGATGTCCACCGGCGGCCTTATGGTGGTGTCGCAATTCGGGCCCGTGATGAAAGATTTTGGCCTCGCTGACAGCGCCATCGCCGGGATGGCTGCATTGCCATTTGCGCTTTCCCTGCAGCGGATTGCCAACGGAATCACGCGCCCGTTTTTCGGTTGGGTATCGGACCGGATCGGTCGGGAAAACACGATGTTCCTGGCGTTCGGCATGGAAGCGATTGCCGTCTGGCTGATGCTGCTGGCGCGCACACATCCGGCGCTGTTCGCTGTGATGTCGGGCATTGTATTCTTCGGCTGGGGCGAAATTTTCTCGCTGTTTCCGTCGACGCTGACGGACAGTTTCGGCACGCGCCACGCCACCACGAATTTCGGCTTTCTGTACATCGCCCAGGGCATCGGATCCGTGCTCGGCGGTCCGGCGGCTGCCTGGCTGTTCGAGCAAACCGGAAGCTGGTATCCGGTATTCTGGCTGATCATTGTTCTCGATGCATCGACGGCAGTTCTTGCGCTGATCGCACTGAAGCCGTTGCGCAGTGCATGGCTTGGGCAGACAGGGATTATTTCTTCCGCGCGATAAGCGCGAGGACGCGTGCGGGCGTCAGCGGCAGGTCGGTTACAGTCACATCGAACGGCCGGAGCGCATCTTCCAGCATAACCGATTCTACAAATACTGCGGCAAATCATCCGACTGGATGGCGCGCCAACTGATGGGTTAGTGTCAGGAATCGTTGATCCCGACAGTGTCCGCGAAGCGGACGGGAGGGGGGACGAGTCACTGTTCAAGGTAGACGGTAAGCGACTGCTTATTTGGATCGGGAGAAACAGATGTTGAGGAATGTCACCGCCGGACTCGTGCTGGTACTAGCAGCTTTCACGCTGGGCGGACCACCGGCTTTCAGCGCGCAAGGTCCGGACGTCGTCCGCAAGATGCTGGTGCAGCACGACTTACCGGTGCAGGGGTGGACCTCCGGCCTGATTTCGGTCGAAATCCCGGTCGGCGGGCGCGAAGGGCGGCACACGCATCCGGGGCCGTTATTCGTCTATGTCACGGAAGGCGCGTTCACCGTGGATTACGAAGGTCAGCCGACCAAAACCTATCACGCGGGCGAAACATTTTACGTCGAGGGCGGCAAGGTGCATGAGGGCATCAATATGGGGAATGTGCCGGCGCGTGCGATCGCGAGCTTTGTCACGCCGAAAGGCCAACCGCTGACAACCCAGGTGAAGTAATTCACCAGGATCGGCAGTACCGCGGTGATCACCTTCAACTGATCGGATTTGATGTCGCGGCCTGAACATGGGCGACCACGCCAAAAGCTGCGCACCACAAGACAGAGTGTGGGGCGGCGCCGCAACTATGCCGGATTCGTCGCACTTTTATGCGTAACTGGATTCACGAGCGCTCGCCCGGGCCTGGCGTGGGCGCAATCTTCATCACAGCAAACTGAGACACCTCCGGTGTGGGAAGTCAGCATTGGCGGCGGTGCGGCCGGGCAACCGGTTTTCCCGGGGGCGGCGCGATACCGAACCGAACCGATCTTCCTGGGTTCGCTCGCTTATCGCGGTCTGGCCTACCTGGGGCCCGCCGGGCTCGGTAGCAGTGAAATATTCAGCCCCGGTTTTCACTTTGGTCCTGTGTTGGACTTTTCGGGTGGGAGAAATGAAACGTCGGATAAGCATTTGCAGGGGCTTGGAAACATCACGCCAACCATGACCGCGGGTGCGATTGCGCTCTGGCGGTTCGAGGGATTTGAGCTGATCGGAATTGTTCGGCAATCGATCATTCACACCAATTACGGTCTCGTGGGGAGAGTCCAATTGGATCGACGGATCACGCTGATTCCCGGCACCCTGACATTGCTGGGGGGGCCGGAAGCCGATTTTGGCAATGGCCGATACGAACGGACGTGGTTTGGCGTGTCGCAGGAGCAGGCTGCTGCTTCGGGACTGCCCCAATACACGCCAGTCGGCGGCGTCGCGGATGCCGGTCTTCTTCTGAACCTGGATTATCGCTATTCCGAGCACATTCTCGTGCGGACATTCGGCGAGTTCAAATGGTTTTACGGCGCCGCGGCCAGGAGCCCGATCGTGCAGAACAACTTCCAGGCGATATTTGGCGTTGGAGTTGCGTACAGTTTCGATCTCGGTGATCTCGTGCCGGCATGGCTCGAGGCTCGCCTACCCGGTTGACGAAATTCGGAACAGTTGGACGAAGGTGGACAGTCGTGACGACTCCCTGCGGCGAACGCCACTCTGCAACTGGGATCGCCGCTACGATATGCGGTCAACCGGAAATCCGGCGTGACGTTCGTGCCCGCTGAGCACGTGCCGGCGGGGTTGCCCCGCCGCTGGGCGATTTGTCGTTAGCGGTCCTTGATTAGCTCGATCCGTCGAATTTCCGGGTACTGACGCGTGGCGATGACAAACCTGGGTTTCCGTGGCGATCAGGGATTTCTGAAGAATCGGAAGTAGAAAGCTACGAACACCAGGACAATGCCAATATTCGCTGCGAGCCGTTCCCAGAATCGGAATCTGAAGAACGCGACATCCACACCGACGATGATGGCTATCATCACCACGACGTAAAGCACGTTCACTGCCATTCTCGTCATTTTTGTAACACCTCGATGCTGGTCTGGATTCACCAGGTGCCTATGAACGGGCTAATGGTACAAATCAAACCTCACCTGAACGGACGGTACGTGGCTTCACCCGGCCGACAAGCTGCCCCACGGCAAAGCAAGAACGATTACGCGCGGAGAAACCGCCTGTGCTGCCGACTCCATGGATTTTCACGCGCGCCATCGTAGGTGGTGGCGGCGTCAGACTCTGACTGCCACTGGGCACGGAGTTCGCTGGCACGGAGTTCAATTCGCGTAACAAGCTCAGATACCTGGGCTTGCTTTGCTGGCTCATCCGGGCCGCTAGGTCCAATACCAAGTTCGTTCAATCGTTCAAAAACCGGCCGCAGGGCGCGTGCTTCGTCTCGGAAGAATAGGCTTCCTCTTATCCGCACAAATTTCCAGCCAAGTCGCTCAAGCACGGTTTGGCGCTCGATATCGTCTTGGAGTTTCTCTGGTCCATGAAACTGTTCGCCGTCGCACTCGATGGCCAACCGGCGCTTCTCACCGATCACAACCAGATCAATCGAGAAGGCGCCTGCCGGATACTCTGCAACGACGTTAAAGCCTTTCTCTACCAGGCGTCTTAGGACGATTCCCTGAAACTCCTTTGACCTCGGATCAACCCGAGCCAGACGAGCGTCAAGATCGCGCTTCCATCGGCCCGGATCAATTGCGTGCTCGATAAGGCGTCGGCGATAGTCGCCAATCTGAAGGTCGGTATCATACTGCAGGCTGTGGACCACCCACATCTGATTTCGGGCTCTGCTTGCCGCAACATTGAATCGCTTTTTAAAGACGTTCTTCGGTCCTTCTTGACGCATGGCTAAAGGTGGACTTTCGGGAGCAGCGTCGACCATGGAGAGAAACATGACGTCGCGCTCATCTCCTTGAAACTGCGCGGCGTCGCCGCAGAGCACCTGCCTTCGGCGGTATTCTACAGGATCAAGATGTTGCCTTAGCAGCGCGTCAATTGCGATTGCTTGCTTCTCTCCAACCAACGATACGGCGCCAAAGCTGCACTCCGTGCCTTTATCGTTTTGCTTGAATTCTGGTTGCTCCATGGCCGAGCACATCAGTGAAGCAACCACCTCTGCTTCTTGTTCGTTTACCGCGCCACCCGGCTCCGCGCCGCCGGCTACACGGTATGGAACAACGTGCGGCGAAATGGGAACCGATGAAGCTTCGCGCAAGGGGCGAATTTGCCCGCCGTATGACAGATTATTGCTGAACGCGATAATATCAGGTGCACAGCGAAAATGTTCGGTCAGGCGTATGATGCCGCCAAATGCAATCTGTGCAAGCTCATAGATGGACGTGTCCCCAGAATATAACTCCTTGTTCGGTATACCGCCAAGATGGACATGTATAAGATCATTTATTGTTTGGGACTGCTGGCCGACGGCAAGAGGAGTTACCTGCTCGTCATCGCCGACAATCAGGATGCTCTTTCCAAGATAGAGCGCGAACAGCGAAATAGGATCGCATTGACTCGCCTCGTCGATAATCACGACGTCGAATCGGCTCTCGCGCGGATCGAAGCTGACGGCCGCTTCCGAAAGTGGCATGATCCACACCGGAACCGCGTCTTTCGCCAAAGCAAGCTGTATCCTAGCGGCCGCTCGAAACTCGGCATCACGCTTGCCAGTCCCTGTCTTGGTTAGCCGACCGCGTAGCGTCGTATACGCCGCGAGCGCTCTCTTCTGATCAGGGTGCTGATTGACGTGCTGAATCTGCCGGAGCCACGTCTGCCTGTCTATTAAACCCGTTGTTACATCGAGGAGCTTGAGTGACGCTTGCTCAATTTCCTGCTGAAGCTTGTTAATTGATACAGCGGCGCGCCGCTCAAGTTCGTCATGCAGCTGTCTCCAAACCCACGCGGATTGAGCTTCGCCTGGGGGATGCGATCCCTCGTGCCCAGCAGCTCTATTTTGAATGCTTGATGCCCAGCTCGGCGCCGCCCCACGAAGTCGATCCAGCAGTTCCCGACGGATCACAAATTCCGGTTCGAGATAATGAAGGCGGCTAAGTTCTCGAAAGGCTTGGTCGTACATAGTTACATCTTTGTCGGCGATAGCGCTTCGAATCGTTGTCGTGGCAGCCGCGTCAGTTTCCTTTGCTTGGCCAATCCTATCGCTGAGCGTTTTAAGCTTTGCGTTCAGCATCCTATATCGGAGGAGACAGACGCGGGATTGGAGAATTCGGTCCAGTTCGCCCATTACCGCGGCGCGAAGTCGTTGCAGTTCAGCGTGCTCGCCAGCATGCGGAGCCGTGGAATTAAAGTACTGACCCCATTTGAAACCCATGCTCTCGAGGGAGGTTTCCAATGGTCGCCAAACGCCGTTATACCAATCTAAGCAGGATGTAATCCGTGGCACGAATTGCCGGCAAGTGTGTTCAGGTCTTTCGCCGAGGTTCGTCGGTTGAATTGCGCCCTTTGTGCCCATTTGACGATCCCACCGTTTTAATAGGTCGGACCTTAATTGCCGAATGCGCAAGAGCGCCCTGACGGCCCGCAAATGGTTGATGTTATGAGGCGCAATTGGTCCACCATTGACTGTAGTTCGTTGAAAGAACTCGAACCAACGCCGCTTAGTAACCTTGAGGAGAAGCCCGAAGGGGCGACCAGACTTTTGGTGATCAATGACTTCTTCAATCATCCCTAGAAGGTCGTCGGGCGTTCGGGGATCGCTGACGTGGGGCCCAAATTCCATGACAAGTTGATGGCATTCCTCAATTTGTGAGGACGTCACTTCAATCAATTCGAGAAGCGATTCCCAAACGCGGCGCGACTTCTCTCCGTCGCGCCCAGCTTGGATTGCCTCTAGCTCCCAAGTAGCGCTGTTCTTGAGAAAATCGATCGCTTTTCGCGCATCGAGGAATACGTGATCAAACTCGTCAGGGTCGTGCGGATGGACGTTGGGTGTCCACAAGTCGTCGCGGAATCGAAGATCGGTGCTAGAAAGAACGTGAATTTCTGCAACGATAGACCGGAACTGCTCCGGGGTAATTAGAAGATCAATATCCGGGCGACAGCGTGAAATCTCGCGCTCGTCTTGAACGGATATTTGAGCATTCGTATTATAAAGTCCGGCAATTTCAGAAGCCGTTAAAGGAAGTGGCGCCCCAAGTTTTACGGGGCTTGGAATCCAGTCATCTCTGCTAGCCCCATCGCGCACTTGCTTGGCCGCCGAAATGGGTCGGACTGCACTTCCAGCGATCAGAATGTCGCGTATTTCACTTTGCCTAGCGTCTA
>JAGWSK010000036.1 GCA_028869355.1 Alphaproteobacteria bacterium
CGGAGAGCGCATTTTCGCCGTCACGCTGCAGCGCAATGCCACCCACGACTTCACCGGTCCCGTTCAAGTCGGTGAGCCCGCGCCTTTCGTCCGGTCCGAGTTGCACATGGGCAACGTCGCGCAGCAACACCGGCACGCCATTATTGGATTTCAATGCGATCTGTTCGAGGTCACCAATTCCTCGCAGATAACCCCGGCCACGCACCATATATTCGCGCTCGCTCATTTCGATCACGCGGCCGCCTACGTCCTGGTTGCTGGCGCGAATGGCGTCGGAGACGGCGGATAGTGGAATGCCGTAGGCCCGCAGCTTCCCGGGATCGACCACGACCTGATATTGCTGCACGAAGCCGCCAACACTCGCGACTTCCGCTACGCCCTCCGCTTTGGTCAGTTGATAGCGGACAAACCAATCCTGCAGCGTCCGCAATTCGGCGAGCGTGTGCCGCGCGCCGATCAGCGCATATTCGAAGACCCAGCCTACGCCGGTCGCATCTGGACCGAGTGAGGGCGTGACGCCGGCGGGAAGGCGCTTCTGTGCAAAATTGAGATATTCCAGGACCCGGCTGCGCGCCCAATAAATGTCAGTGCCATCATCGAACACCACATAGACGAAAGACACGCCGAAAAATGAAAAACCCCGCACCACCTGCGAACGGGGCACGGCGAGCAGCGCGGTGGTGAGCGGATAAGTCACCTGATCCTCGACCACCTGCGGTGACTGTCCGGGATATTCGGTATAGACGATGACCTGCGGGTCCGAGAGATCGGGAATCGCATCCAGCGGCGTGTGCACCACCGCGTAGATGCCGATGGCGACAATCGCAAAAGTCGCCAGAAGGACGATCGCGATGTTCCGGCTTGACCACCGGATGATGGCGCCCATCATGGCTGTTTACCCGCCGAAGCCGTTGCCGGTGGGTTTACGGGTTTTGCCGCCGCGAAATCCGACAGCGCAGCGCGCAGGTTGCTCTCCGCATCGATCAGGAAATTCGCGCCGGTGACGACGCGCTCTCCTTCCTTCACGCCGGCAATGATCTGCGCCTCGCCGTTGCCGCGTTGGCCGACTTTTACGGTGCGCGGTTCGAAGCGGCCTTCGCCGCGATCGATCAGCACGACCTGCTGCGTACCACTGTCGATGACGGCGGAATCCGGCACCGCCAGTACCCGGCCACCAGGCTGCGTGCCAATGATCACAGTCGCATACATGGATTCCCGCAAGGCGCCGTCGAGATTGGGGACCACAATGCGCACGCGCCCCGTGCGGGTGGCGGGATTCACCGTCGGATAAATGAAATCCACTTTGCCGCTGAAGGTTCGGCCGGGATAAGCGATAAAACCGATCTGCACCGGCGCGCCGGTCCGGATCGCGCCAAGGTCCTGCTCCTGAATGTCGGCAATCAGCCAAACCGTCGAAAGATCGGCGATCTTGAACAGCGGATCGCCGGTGTTGAAATGCGTGCCTTCGATGGCCGGCTTGTCCAGCACCACGCCGTCACGCGGCGCGACGACCGGTATGGACCGCGTTCCGCGACCGGTGCGGCGGATTTCTTCAAGGGTTGAATCGGGGATGCCATAGTCGCGAAGAACGCGCGTGCTTTCGGCGGCCATAACCGAATCGTTGTGCTTCAAGGCGAAGAGATAATCGACTTCGCGGGTGACGAGGTCGGGTCCGGCCTGCATCTGTTTGTCTGGAATCTGTATCCAGACCTGCGCCAAGGGTTGGCCTGCGTGCACCTCGGCGCCCGTCGTGGACACGAACATTTTTTCCACGACGCCATCAAATTTGGTGGTCACCGCCGCAAGCTTGCTTTCGTCCGGCTGTACGACCGCGGTGGCGCGAACCGCGCCGCTGAGATCGGCTCGCATTTCCACCGGCGCAGTCGTCACGCCCAGCATCTGCAGCCGGCCGGGACTGACCTGCACGATGCCCGAATTCGACGGCGCCTCGTTCTCGTAAACCGGGATGTAGGCCATCCCCATGTTGTCCTTCTTCGGAACCGGGGATGTGTCCGCAAGGCCCATCGGATTGCGGTAATAGAGAATTCGGCCTTTGCCTTGTATGGCTGCAGCGGCGGCACGTGAGGCCGCCGTCGATGCCGTGCCGTCTGCATAAACCGGGCGATAGTCCCGGCCGTCCGGCGTTTTCTTCGGGACCGCCGAATAAAACGGCTTGCCGTCCGGGTCCTGATAATAGAGCGGAGCGCGATTGACCGGTTGCGCTTCGGCGGCGGTCGAGAACATCGCTGCCGAAGATCCAACGTTGCCTTGTGAAGCCGCAACCCAATACCCGCCCGCTGCTGCGGCTATCGCGACCGCAATGGCGCCCGCGCCAAGAGCCGCCGGCCTCATCCGAATTTCTTTCATGGCTATCCTCCGATCCGCCCACTCATCGCCGCAGGCCGTTGCGGCGCTCGGTGGCGCCGCACTGCCCCGCTGGCGCGAAGATCAGGGATTCAGGTCGAGGTTGACGGTGCCGCGCACTGTGTCCGCTTCGCCCTGCACCTTGGCGGCAAGCGACAGCGCCCATTTGCCGGGCTTGCTCCAGACCGGTCCGTTCCGGATTTCAAAGCCGTACACGCCGGGCTGCGCAGCCGGGACGGCTTTCACCGGCGCCGTCATCGCTGCCATCTGCTCCGGGCCCATATCGGCGCGGGTCTGGAAAATGATGGCACCACTCACGGGTTTGCGGTCCGCCACGTGAATGAGCCGGACAAGAACCGTGCGTACTCCCATTTTGCTTGTCGGAGTTCCCGCAAGCTCGAAGCGGTAATCGTTTGCGGCTGCGTTTGCACCGGTGGCAGCGGCGAATAACAAAGCGGATGCAGATAACGCGGCGATTGCGCCCGCGCGGCATATCAAATTCATTCTGGACATGACCTTGATCCCTGATAGCCGCTGAACCGCGCGAGCGCGGACAGCGGCAATTGTTGTTGCCCGCGTGTTTGCACGCGAGCCGTCCCTCAGCGCGCGAAGGCGCTGTTCAAACGGGAATCAGCGTTTGGGGGGGAAGGGATCAGGTTTTATGGACAGTCCGGAAGCGGCACTGTCGGCAGGCCAATTGGATGTTGAATGCGCGAGCTGCGGCGCCACTGCAAAACCCGGATTCTCCAGCGCCAGTGAGGCATTCACGGACAGACACATTTGGGCGCAGTCCGGCATGTCGACTTTGCCTGGCAGGCAGTGGCACGGCATGGAATCGCAGGGAGCGGATTGCGCGGCAGCCGCCATGCCGTCGGCCACAGTGGATTGCATACCAGCCGCAGATTCACTGGTCTGAACGAAAGCCGCAGCCGGCAGCGACCCGCCAACAATCAGGTTGAGGGCGACGACAAACGCCAGAATCTGCCTGAACACTGCTCTGGTCATGATTTGAGAACTACCACATCGGCAACCGACTGCAAACCTTGCGGGTTTTCCGGAAACACCAAATCGCCCAAGCCTCTGCGTCATTTGCGCAAATATTTGATCAGAGCTACCGCGGCACCGCGCCCTTATCTGATCCAGCGTTTGACGCTCGCGTCGTCTTCGGCCCGCGCGCGCACCCAGGTCTCACTCTCGCCGCGCCGTTCGAGTTTCCAGAACGGCGCGCGCGTCTTGAGATAGTCCATCAGGAATTCCGCGGCCTCAAATGCCGCCTGCCGGTGTTTTGAGGCGACGCCGACAAAAACAATTCGGTCGCCGGGTACCAGCCGGCCGATGCGGTGGACAATGCGCAGCGCCAGAATCGACCAACGTTTGCGTGCCTCCCCGGCATGCGCGGCAATTTCGCTCTCGCACATGCCGGGATAATGGTCGAGCGTCATGGATGAAAGGCCGCCATCCCCGCGAACCAGGCCGACGAAACTCGCAATCGCTCCGGCATCGCCACCGTCGTCCTCAAGCGCGGCCATCTCCGCACCGGAATCGAAATCTTCTTGCTGAATGCGGATTTCGCTCATCCGCCGGTCACCGGCGGGAAAAATGCGACTTCATCCCCGGGATGTACGATGGCGTTAAAATCCGTGTGCTGCTGATTCACCGCGACCCGGATCAGCGCCGGGTTCTTGAATGCCTCTTCGTATCCCGTACCGCGCTTGCGCAGGAAATCGATCAGTGTGGCGACATTGGTCACCGAAGCGGGCATGTCGACCGTTTCTTCGGCCTTGCCGATCTTTTGCTTCACCCAGGCGAAATAAAGAATCTTCATGGACGGACCGGATGTTGATGGCGATGCATGGGCCGCTTGGGCGAATGCGGGTCTGCGGGCACGGTTCTCGCGTGTCTAAGGCCCGCGCGCAAATAGGCATAGCCGGTATAAAGAGTGAGACCGGCCGCAATCCACAATACGATCAGCGACGCGCCAGTCACTCCGGTGATCATATGCTCGCCGGGGCGGGCGGCAATCAGCGCGGCGATTGCGACCATCTGCATCACGGTCTTGAACTTGGCGACGCTGGTCACCGGCAGGCTGACCGCCGCTTCGGCTAGGAACTCGCGTAGGCCGGAAACCAGAATCTCGCGGCATAGAATCACCAGCGCCGGGATCAGGTTCACGCCCTCAAGCGTCCCGTCGGCCACCAGCATCAGGAGCGCCGCGGCGACGATCAGCTTGTCCGCGATCGGGTCCAGCATGCGTCCCAGCGAAGATACGGCTTGCCATCTGCGCGCTATGATGCCGTCTATGGCGTCGGTGATCGCAGCGGCGGCGAAAAGCCCGAATGCCACCCATCGCCCGAGGTCGCCCGAAACATAGAACCCCGCGACGAACAGCGGAATGATCGCAATGCGGGCGATGGTCAGCGTATTGGGCAGTGATGACATGACGCGATTGTACAGATATGCCGCCTTCAGCCTACTCCGGGTGAAAGAATTCGTAAATTTTGCGGGCCAGCGCCGAGTTTATGCCCTGAACCGACTGCAGGTCCGACAGGCTGGCCTGCGCCACAGTGCGAGCCGATCCAAAATGGCTGAGGAGCGCCTTTTTTCGCGAGCGCCCGACGCCGGCAATTTCATCCAGCGGGCTGGCGCCAATGGCTTTTGACCGCTTTTTGCGGTGTCCGCCAATTGCGAACCGGTGCGCTTCATCGCGCAGGCGCTGCAGGAAATAGAGCACCGGGCTTTTCTCATCCAGACGGAACGGGGCTTGGCCCAGCCGGCAGAAATGCTCGCGGCCTGATTCCCGTTCGATGCTTTTGGCAATTCCGACCAGAACCACATCGCCTGCGCCAACTTCCGCAAGCGCGGCATAGGCGGCATCGACCTGGGCCGGCCCGCCATCGATCAGCACAAGATCCGGCCATTTGTTCCATTTGTCGCTTTGCTCGGACTGTTCCGTGGCGTCGCGGACCAGACGGCCGAACCGGCGCATCAGCACCTCCCGCATCATGGCGAGATCATCGCCCGGCGCGAGGTCTTCCGATTTGATGTTGAATTTCCGGTATTCCGGCTTCTGGAACCCTTCCGGCCCGGCAACGATCATGGCGCCGACCGCATGCGCGCCCTGGATGTGCGAGTTGTCATAGACTTCGATCCGCTTTGGCGGACCTTCCAGTCCGAATGCTGTGGCGACACCTTCCAGCAAGGCGCGCTGGCTCGCGCTTTCGGCAAGGCTGCGGATCAGTTGCTCGCGCGCGTTCTGCAAGGCCGCCGCGACCACTTCGCGCTTTTCGCCGCGTGCGGGAATCGAAATCTCGATCTTGTGGCCGGTCCGCACCGCAAGTGCTTCGGCCAGCAGTTCGCGGTCGGCAACTTCCTCGCTGACCAGAATGAGTTTTGGCGCCGGCCGCGTATCGTAAAACTGCCCGATGAAAGAGCTGAGCAGTTCCGCGCTCTCCACATCGGCCGCATGACGCGGGAAGAATGGCCGGTTGCCCCAGTTTTGTCCAGCGCGGAAAAAGAACACCTGAACGCAGGACTGCGCGCCTTCCCGGTGCAGCGCAAAAACATCGGCTTCGACGATCGTTGCGGGATTGATCCCCTGCCGCGCCTGAATCTGGCTCATCGCCCGGATACGGTCACGCAATTGGGCTGCGCGTTCGAACTCCATCGCCTGGGATGCCTGCTGCATTTCCTGCGCAAGCTGCTCCTGAACAAGGCGGCTTTTCCCGGTGAGGAAGCTCTCGGCCTGCGCGACCAGGGCGGAATAGGCATCGCCATCGATGCGGCCGGCGCAGGGGGCACTGCAGCGCTTGATCTGGTACAGCAGGCACGGCCGCGTGCGCCCGTGAAACACCGCGTCCGAACAGGATCGCAAAAGAAATGCACGCTGCAGCGTATTCAGCGTCGTGTTGACGGCCCCTGCCGACGCGAACGGCCCGAAATAGATTCCGTCGGACGATCTCGCCCCGCGATGCTTCAGGACCTGCGGGAAGGGATGGTCCGTGCGCAGCAATATGTTGGGAAAGCTTTTGTCGTCCCGGAGCTGAACATTGTAGCGTGGCTTCAGCCGCTTGATCAGATTGGCTTCCAGCAGCAGGGCTTCGGTGTCCGAGGCGGTGGAAATGAACATCATCTCCGCCGTTTCGGACACCATCCGCGCAATGCGGTAGGGCAGCAGCGCCGGTTTGGCATATGCCGCGACGCGCTTTTTCAGACTGCGCGCTTTCCCGACATAGAGCACATCACCTTTTGCGCTCAGCATGCGGTACACGCCGGGGCCGTCGGGCAGATTTTTCAGGTAAGCCTCGACGCGCGCGGCCCCGCGCAATGACGGCTCAGCCGGCGCTTCGAGAGGCTTTTCGGATGGGTTCTGCTCCATGCCTTGCAATTATAGTCGACAGACGCCCCCGACCACCCACGCAACCCGCATGCGCGCAACACTGTGAATTCATTCTTGTCATCCCCGGCGCGCCGCAAGGCGCGGGAAGGGGACCCATCCGCCGCGCGTCGGCGCGGCGAATAAATGCTTTTTCCGTGGGCCGACTAAAACGGTTGCAGCACCGATCCCGATCCGTCGCCGCATCCGCGGTTTGAGCACAGCTTCTGGCCGCTCGCGGTTTTCACACTCATGATCTGACCGCCGCGCGAGCCATCCTTCATCGGGCGAAATCCGATTTGCACGGTATCACCCGGTTTGAATGATTGCGCTGTCCAGCCGAGCGCGGCCAACTGTGCCGTTGATCCGCCCTCGAACTGCCACTCCGCCGTTTGTGCTTTGTCGTTTGCAATCATGAGGTGCAGCCAGGCGTGGGGATTGACCAATTCGAATTGTTTCACGGTGCCGGTCAGGTAGGTCACTTTCGACTGGTCGAAAATGGCAAAGGAATGATGGGCCGCGGCCGGCGGGACGATGGCGAGAGCCGCGACCGCCGTGATGATCGAAATCCTTGCGATCATGATGTCCTCACTGCCGCTATGAAATGGATTCAACCATAGCAATTTACCCCCATGCCGTAACAGCCGCCGGTGCTCGATCAGGCAGCGAACCGCAAATTGCCCGTCACAGTAATACAGCTGTCAAATTCCACCGATAGAGGGTGACGCGATCCGGGATAGCGACCCTCCCAAAAGCGCGTCTTGGATTTCCCCGGGCCACGGTTAGTCCCTCTTTCCGTGGCCCAACTTTTCTCCGAAGCTTTTTCCATCGAAGCACGCCGCTGGCTGGAATGGGGGGTTGCGGCGGCGTGAGAGGAGCGCGCCAATCAAAAACCTGGGGGCTCTTGTGATTCAGTGAAATCGCAAAGCACTCCGGCCATAACTTCGGTACACAATTCGGGTAAGCCGACGCCATCCCCGGTTTCACCCCGTTTAGCGCCGGGGACCACCTTGGGGCCTGTGGAGGGGGAACTCGTCGCGGCCCCGCTTTTCCACCATCCGGAAGCACTGAACCCGGGCAGAACCGGTGATAAACGGCGAGTGCCCAAAAATGAGGCATTGCCCAGTTTCTGGACTGAGCGAATCAGTTATGAAAACCGCTGCCCCGTCCTTTGCCCAAAATTTGGGTAATAAATGCAACGGCTCCCGCTCAAACAACGGCCCAAAATCCCGCTGGCATAGATTCTGCTCTACCTGAGCCGACCACATCGATCGGTCGAGGGGAAAATCCCGAAGCAGCTTCTTTGATCACCACAGACGGGGGCCATTGATGAAATATTCTGTTGAAAAGACCACCGCTCGTTCGCGCAACCGGGCCGCAAGAAATCGTCGAGGACTGCTCCTCGCCGGGCTTGGCATGGTGTCGGCAATTTGCGGAACATCCGGCATAGCGTTTGCGCAGGAAGGGCCGCCGCCGGGCGGCATGGCAGCCATGATGATGCCGCCGCCGATGACGCCGATTGCGACGCCGGCCATCGCAGGGCCGCTTTCTTACCCCATAACGCCGCTGACGCTGAACTTTGGTCCATTCGCCGATAAAATCTACGTCGATGGCGCGCTCACGGGATTGGGCTTCTGGCAGAACAATGCCAGCCGCATCGGATCCGACAGCGCTTCGCGTCTCGATCTCAGCAATGCGCAGGTTTTCGTCCAGAAAACCGACGGCCTCATCCAGTTCTTCGTGCAGGCCGGAATCTATTCCCTTCCGGCGCTGGGCGCGCCCTATCTCAATTCGCACCAGACCGAACAGGCGACTTATGGTTGGGTCCCGCAAGGCTTCGTCAAACTGGCGCCGACCGACAGCTTGTCCGTCGAAATCGGCAAACTGCCGACGCTGATCGGCGACGAATACACTTTCACCTTTGAAAATATGAATATCCAGCGCGGGTTGCTGTGGAATCAGGAGAACGCCGTCAATCGTGGCGTGCAGGTAAACTACACCGCAGGCCCCCTCGCCTTCTCATTATCGCTGAATGATGGATATTACTCGAACCGCTTCAACTGGATTATCGGCTCCGCCGCCTGGACCATCGACATGGCGAATACCGTCAGTCTGGTTGGCGGCGGCAACCTGTCCCACACCGATTTCGCGACATCCGCGACACCGTTTTTTCAGAACAACGGTTCGCTCTTCAACCTGATCTACACGCACACCGATGGTCCACTGACTGTCTCGCCCTATTTCCAATTCAACTCAGTTGGAGCCGATCCGGCAATCGGCATTCTCCACGATGCTTCCGCGACCGGTTTTGCGGTACTGGCCAATTATGGCTTCACCGACAATTTCAAGTTGGCGGGCCGGGTCGAATATATCACCGTGTCGGGTAAGGGCGCGACGCTCGCCACTTCGACCAATCTTCTGTATGGGCCGGGCAGCAACGCCTTTTCGTTCACCGTCACGCCGACCTATCAATTCGACATTTTTTACCTCCGCGGCGAATACTCGTATGTCGGCGCCGGTTCCACCACACCGGGATTTGCGTTCGGACCGAGAGGCACAGCGACGTCCCAAAGCCGTTTCTTACTTGAGGGTGGAATCCTGTTCTAACGGGGGTTTATGCCGGGGCCGTTGAATAAAAAAACCGCGGTCCCCGGCATAAAACGGCCCTTTCCAAGCCGAAGCCTGTCCGTGTATAGTCGCCAGATCAATTTCGGATTCGACCCAACCCAGCAAAGGTTCGGCCCATGAAAGCCTATTCCCTCACCGCTCTTGGATTTTCGATGGCGCTGGCC
>JAGWSK010000311.1 GCA_028869355.1 Alphaproteobacteria bacterium
CGGCCGCGGCGCGCGCCGCGTATCTGCCCGATGATTTCGGCAAGCTCGGGATGATCGTCTTCCTTGATGAGGCTGATGCGGGCCATGGGCTCTGACATCCAGTTGGTGGTCGAACGCGACCATTTCCTGCGGATTCTTGCGGTCATACTCGATCCGCAGGCACCGGACGAGCACCGGTCGGCGGTGGCCGATTTCGTCGCCCACGATATTGCGGATTTTGCGGTGCGCTGCGAGCGGTTTCGGCGCGAAATTCCCGGCCTGTATCCGGCGCAGGTCCGTTTCGCCGATGATTCGGCGGAATTGGAAGAACTGCTGCCCAATGCGGATGTTGTCGTGCTCGAATCGCTGCCCTTGCCGGCGCGTGACGTGGCACGGCTCAAACCAGCTGCGATCGTCCTGAAATTCGGCGCACTTACATCCAACATTGATGTTGAAGCCTGCCGCCGGCGCAGGATTCCCGTCCTGAACCTGCCGCGGAAGGTGAACGGCGCCGTCGCCGAACATGCCTTTGCGCTGATGATCGCGTTGGCGCGGGAAATCCCGCGTTACAACGGTGTGGTGACGGCAGAGCAGTGGCGCGAACGCGATCGCCCGGTTCGCCCCTATGACCAGCGATATACCGGCGCGTCAAATTTTGCCCGTTTGCCGGACCTGCATTCACTCCATGGCGCGCGGCTGGGAATCGTTGGGTTGGGAGAGGTGGGCCGCGAGATTGCGCGCCGAGCCGGTCCCTTCGGCATGAGCATCTCCTATTTTCAGCGCACGCGTCTGACGGCAGCGGACGAACTCAACCTTGGCGTGAGGTACACGGAGCTTTTGCCGTTGATGGCCGAATCGGACTACATCATCGTGCAGCTGCCGCTGAACGAATCGACGCGCGGCATTATTGGCCGGAAGCAACTGGAAGCTGTAAAGCCGGGTGCGATGTTGATCGATGTCGCCCGCGCCGCGCTGATTGACCGTGAAGCTTTGCTGTGGGCCGTCGAATCCGGCCGGCTTGGCGGATTGGCGATGGATGTCGGTTACGAGGAACCCTGGCGCGCCGACGATCCCCTGTTGCGGTTGGAAGACAGGAACGTGATTTTCATGCCCCACACGGCGATTGCCCATCGCGAAATCGGGCTTTCGGACCTCGAACAGCTATGCCGAAAGGTCTGGCTCGTGCTCGACACTCGGCGGACCGGCCGCCGGAACTGACCGGACGAGGCGGACCCGAGCCGTCTTTCCGGCGAACGAGAGCACAATGCCGCATTAACGAACCTGTTGTATCCCGGCGCCAGCCCGCTATTTTCGCCCATGATCCGTTTGAAAGTATCCCAAAGTTGAACATTGCCTCCGCCACCACGAACCGGTCGGTGCATGTCACCACCTTTTCCGTCCTGTTCGCCATCAGCACCTGTCATCTGCTCAACGACATGATGCAGTCCCTGCTGGCGGCGATTTACCCGCAGCTGAAGATTTCACTGCAGTTGAATTTCGTACAGGTCGGCCTGATTACGGCGACCTACCAGTTCACCGCCTCGATGTTGCAGCCGCTGGTCGGATTGTATGCTGACCGCAAACCGCTGCCTTTCTCGCTGCCGGCCGGCATGGTTTCAACGCTGATCGGACTGCTGCTGCTTTCCGTCGCCCATAGCTATTCTCTGCTGCTCACCGCATCTGCGATGGTTGGACTTGGTTCGGCGACATTCCATCCGGAATCGGCGCGTGTCGCGCGGATGGCGTCGGGTGGCCGTTATGGGTTGGCCCAGTCGCTGTTCCAGGTCGGAGGCAATCTTGGTCAGGCGCTCGGTCCGGTGGGTGCTGCCGCCATCGTTCTCAGCTATGGCCAGAGTTCGATCGCCTGGTTCGCGCTGATGGCGCTGCTTTCGATCACGATCCTGACCTATGTCGGGCTGTGGTACAAACACCACGGGCTGGCGCGCATGAAAGCCGGCGCGAAGCTGGTGTCGCCGCACGGTTTGTCCCGCGCTCAGGTGGCTGGCGCCATCCTGATCCTGCTGTCGCTGATCTTCTCCAAGCAGATCTACTTCTCCGGTATCCAGACCTTTTACACCTTTTACCTGATTCATCATTTCGGCGTTTCGCTGCGCACCGCACAGCTCTACCTGTCGCTGTTCCTGATTCCGGTTGCGGTCGGCACTTTGGCGGGCGGGTTGATCGGCGACAGGATTGGCCGGAAATATGTCATCTGGTTTTCCGTGCTCGGAGCTTTGCCGTTCTCGCTGCTGCTGCCCTACACAAACCTTCTGTGGACCGGCGTGCTGTCGGTGTTCATCGGCCTGACTTTGTCAAGCGCATTCCCGGCTATCGTGGTGTTTGCGCAAGAACTTGTGCCGGGTAAAGTCGGAACGATTTCGGGGCTGTTTTTTGGTTTTGCCTTCGGACTGTCAGGGCTGGGCGCGGCGGCATTCGGCTGGATCGCCGACCATACATCGGTGGAATTTGTCTACCACCTGACTTCGTTTCTTCCAGCGCTGGGATTGTTGGCGGCGTGGCTGCCCGATCTCAGTCACGTGCGCCACACGATCGTCGTGACGGAGCCCGAAGAACAGCTCACGGTCTAGCGCGGGTTGAAGTGCACGATGCAGCACGTCCCCTGTTGCATTCTGACTTCGAGCCTGCCGCCGAGCTGGCGTGCGAGCGCGTCGACCAGACCAAGGCCGGAAGCGCGGTGCTTCACCGGTGCAGGTTCGAACCCCGGCCCATCATCCTGTACTGTCAGAAGC
>JAGWSK010000312.1 GCA_028869355.1 Alphaproteobacteria bacterium
CAGGATCGCGATGATGATGGTCACCGCAAATTCGTGCAGCAGGCGGCCCACGAGGCTGCCCATGAACACGACCGGGATGAATACGGCGGCGAGCGACAGCGTCATCGATAATATCGTGAAACCGATTTCACCCGAGCCCCGCAATGCGGCCTCGTAGGGCTGATCGCCCTTTTCGACATAGCGGACGATGTTTTCCAGCATCACGATGGCATCGTCGACGACGAAGCCGACCGACAGCGTCAAGGCCATCAGCGAAAGATTGTCGAGGCTGAACCCCAGCGCGTACATGCCGGCAAAAGTGCCGATCACCGCGAGCGGCAGCGCCACCGATGGAATGAATGTTGCGCTCACACGCCGCAGGAACACGAAGATCACCAGCACCACGAAGAATCCCGCGATCAGCAACGTCACCTGCACGTCTTTCACCGAGCCCCTGATGCTCTGGCTGCGGTCGTAAAAGACATTCATGTGAATCGATTCAGGGAGTGCAGCCTCGAACTGCGGCAGCACCCGCCTGATTCCGTCCACCACAGAAATCGTATTCGACCCGGGCTGGCGCTGCACCGTGACCGTGACCGACCGGTTGTCATTGGTGAAATCGGCGTCGCGGATATTCGCATATGCATCGATCACCCTTCCTACATCTCCGAAGGTGACCGGGGCGCCGTTGCGGAATCCGATGATCTGTTTGCGGAATGCATCGGCATTCATGAGCTGCCCATCGGCATGGACAATCGACATCCGGGTCGGGCCGTTCAGGGATCCCGTGGGCTGATCGGTGTTGAGCAGATTGACCGCGGCGACGAGATCGTTGATCCCGATCTGGCGCGCCGCCAGCTTGTCGGGATCAACCTGGATGCGGACGGCGTATTGCGCGCCACCGAAAATATTGACCTGCGCGACCCCGTCGAGAATGGAAAGCTGTGGTGACAACACGCTGCGTGCATAGCGGTCGACCAGATAGATCGGCTCGCTCTTCGAGGTCAGCGTGATGAAGAAAACCGGGAACGATGACGGATCGACTTTCCGGTAGATCGGCGGAAAGGGCATCGACTTCGGCAATTTCCGCGTGGTTGCGGAGATCTGCGACTGCACATCCTGCGCCGCGGCGTCGATGTTGCGGTCGAGACGGAACTGCACAGTGATACTTGTGTAGCCGAGCTGATTGACCGACGTCATGCTGTCGATGCCGGCAATCGTTGCAAACGCATTTTCCAGGGGAGTTGCAACCGCCGACGCCATGGTGTCGGGATCGGCGCCCGGGAGTGTCGCGGTCACCTGGATGGTCGGGAAATCCACGTTGGGCAATTCGCTCACGGGGAGCGCGAAATATCCCAGTACGCCGAAGATCACGAGCGCGGCCATCAGCAGCGTCGTCATCACCGGCCGTTCGATGAATTGCCGCGAGATGTTCATTTGACCTGGAGCGGATCGCTTTGGACGGGCTGGTCCTCTTCGTCCAACCCCGACAAACCCAGATTGATGGAGATATTTGGCGCCGGCCCTTGCACATTCACGGGGTCACCGGGATTGACACGAAGCTGACCGTCGGTGATGACCGTGTCACCGGGTTTGACGCCACCCTCGATCGCGACGTTGGTGGAATCGTCGAACACCACTTTCACCGGCTGCTGCCGCGCCCTGCCGTTCCCGACGACATAGACATACGTCCCGTTAGGGCCGTCATTGACCGCGTCATGCGGCACCACCACCGCATTGCGAATCTTGTCCAGCACCACCGTGATGTTGACCAACTGCCCCGGCAGGAAAGTCAGCTCCTCGTTGGGGAATGTGGCACGAAGCTCAACTGTCCCGCTCTTGTCGCTGATCGCATTGCTGACGAAGTTGACCGGCGCGGAGACGGGGTTGCCCTTCGAATCCTTCACATCGGCAATCGCGACGAGAGCATTTTGGCGCTGACGTGCGAGGATGAGGCCCAGATCGGACTGTGGCAGAGTGAACGAAATCCTGACCGGCTGAATCTCGGCGATTGTCACAATGGGTGACGTGCTGTTGGCCTGCACCAGATTGCCGGGTTGGATCAGCACCGGCCCGGTCTTTCCGTTCACCGGTGAGCGGATTTGCGAATATTCGAGATTGAGCTGCGCGATATTGATCGCCGCCTGATCGGAGGCAATCGTCGCCTGAAGGGCTTTCGCCGCGGCGACCAATTGATCACGCTGCTGTTCGCTTACGATTCCGCGCTGTGCGAGCGCGACCGCGCGGTCGGCATCTGCCTGCGCGCTGACAAGCTGGGCTCGATCCTTTGCAAGTTGGGCTTGCGTCTGTGCCAGCGCCGCCTCGAACGGCCGGGGGTCGATTTGAAACAGCAGCTCGCCCTTTTTGACGAACTGCCCTTCCTTGAAAGACTCGCTTTCGATGATGCCCTGAACCTGCGATGTCACTTGCACCATCGTATTGGCTATCACGGTGCCGGGCGAACGCCGGATGACATCCAGGTCGCGACGAACAGCCTGACCCACGCGCACGGGTGCGGCGGCGGCGCCGCGTGCGGGCGGCGCCGAGCCGGCCGGTTGACTTTCCATCCCCGCGAGCCGCTCAACCCTCGCGAGTAAAGCTTCGATCTGGGGCGATCCGCTGGCGTACCAATATCCACCAAGGATGAGAATCAGAACGCCGGCCCCGATGACGCGCACGATCCAGCGCCGCGGCCGTCTTTCGTCGGCCACGTAGGTTGCGTCTCTCGAAACGGGTGCGTTCATCCCGCTACTGCTGCTGTTGCTGAAACGCCCATATCACATTCGACCACCCTCGGAAACGGGTGTATCTTCCCATTTCCATGGGTGCCGGTTAAGGGAGGATAAGATGAGAACGCAACTCGCGCTTGGTATTGCGCTCATTCTTTTGCCCAGCCTTGCTGATGCTCAGGGTGCGCCTCCACTAAAGCTTTCCGCCCGTATTCCGCTCGCCAATGTCAATGGGCGCATGGACCACATGGCCGTCGACATCGATGGGCAGCGGATTTTCGCCACCGCCTTCGACAATCATACGCTCGAAGTCATTGATCTGCGCGCCGGCAAACAGGTTGGAACCATTCGCAATCTCGATGAACCGCAGGGCGCCTATTACGACGGCGCCGGCAAACGGTTGTTTGTGGCTTCAGGTGGTGACGGTACCGCGAAAGTTTTCAACGGCACGACGCTCCAGTTCATGAACACGGCAAAGCTCGGCCAGGATGCCGACAATGTCCGCTTTGATGCGCGACGGAGTCACGTTCTTGCCGGTTATGGCGGGGAAAAATTCCTTTACGGCAAACCGACGCGCGAGCAGGGTGACGGAGCAGTGGCAATCATGGATATGGGCGGCAAAGTCGTTGCACGAATTCCGACCGCTGCGCATCCGGAATCGTTTCAACTGGAAAAGACCGGAAACCGCGTGTTCATCAACGTGCCGGACAAGATGGAAATCCAGGTTGCAGACCTGTCCAACAATCAGACCATTGCGCATTGGCCGGCGACGGGATGTTCCGACAATTTTCCAATGCAGTTGGATGAGACGCATCATCGTCTGTTTGTCGCCTGCCGCAGTCCGGCAAGCCTCATGGCGATCGACACGGATTCCGGAAAACCGGTCGCGAATGTGAAGCTCGATCCGGCAGTATTCTCGGATGATATGTTCTACGACGGTGCGCGGGGCCGGATTTACGTGATCGGCAGAGCGGTTGGCGGAAGCGATGAGCGCGCGCCATCTCCGGGATTCGTGGAAGTGTTTCGCCAGACGGATGCAAACAACTACCAGAAGATTGCGAGCTATCCGACCGGTTGGGGCGCGCAAACCGGCTGGTTCGTACCCGAATGGAGCAAGCTGATCATCGCAACTCGCCGCCAGGACGCCACGCATCCCGGTGAAATACTGGTCTACGACGCACAATAAGCGCCAATAAAAAACAGGGCATTGTGCCAATCGCACAATGCCCTGCACGAGTGATTGGCTTCAGGCCAGAGTGGATTTGTACAGCGCACCCAGCGCCGTCCAGGCCCGCTCTGCCTCCGCCATGTTGTAAACCTGGCCGCCCGGGACACACCAACCATGATTGGCGTGATAAACCTCCACATGCGCTGGCCGGTGTGCCGCCTCAAATGCCGCCTTCAAATCATCCTTCACCGTCGGCTGCATCATGTCGTCATTTTGCGCCTGACAGACCAGGAAGGTCGCGGTGGTTTTCTTGATCAGCAGATGCGGGCTGTTGGCATCCTTGGTCACCAATCCATTGCCGCCATGGAAGCTGCCGACCGCCCCAATGCGTGAGGGCAGCGCGGCCGCCGTCCGAAACGTCATCGAGCCGCCCATGCAGTAGCCTTGCACGCCGGCTTTGCGGTTCTTGTCGGTTTGTGGCTGCGCATCCAGGAAGGCCAGATAGGCCGCCGCGTCGCGGTCGATACCATCGTCGCTCATGGCGGCGCGATAGCCGAAAAGTCTGTTGCGCTGTTCGGGATTGTTGAAATCGAATGTCGGCCCGATCACCGGCGCGCGTGCTGAACGGTAGAACGGGTTGGGCACCAGCACGACATGGCCCTCTCCAGCCAGACGGCGGCCCATATCGCGGAAGGCAGGGCGCAAGCCCATAATGTCGGTCCAGATCAGGACGGCAGACCCGGTCCGCTGACCGCCCGGATAATAAAGAACGGCATCGCAATTCCCGTCGGGTGTCTTCACCTCGACGTCTTTTTCCACGACGTTGGTCTGCGCCTGCGCCGTGCTTGCAACCGCCGCGGCCGCAACGGTCATTACGCCGAAGCTGCGCCGCGAGAGCCTCGGATCCTCAACCAGTCCAGGATGAATGAATTCATCGCACATGGAACTCCTCCGCTTCCCAAAAAACCTTCCCCGCAAAGCAAAGGGGCGTAACCACTCGTTGTCAAGCCTACTGATGCTATATTGGGCGTGCAGCGCAGCAGCGGGGGTCGCGGTGAACCGGACAAGCGCATTTTTTGTGGCGACACTCCTCTCCTTGAGTCTTGCGCCGGGCGGAGCGAGCGCGTTGGAACCAGCCCGCACCGGCACCACGCCGGATTTTTCCGGCGTCTGGGCGCATCCATCGCTCGGCTTCGGGCCACCATTGTCCGGACCCGGCCCGGTCCGCAACCTGTCGCGGCTCCCGTCCGGCGCCGGCGATTTCGACCTGCTGGTCGGCGACTATCGCAGTCCGATTCTCAAACCCCCGGCCGCCGAGATCGTGAGGGAACGCGGCGCAATCTCGATATCGGGCCATCCGTTTCCGGACCCTGACAATCAGTGCCTGCAGAATCCCGTGCCCTATATTTTCTGGAACTTTGACATCGAAATTCTGCAACAGCCTGACAAGGTTACGATCATCTATGAGCATGATGACGATTACCGCGAGGTTCGGATGAACGCGTCTCATCCGGCGAAAATCGTCCCGTCCATACATGGCGACTCGGTCGGTCACTACGAAGGCGATACGCTGGTTATCGACACGCGTGGCGTAAGGCTAGGGCCGTACCGGATGCTCGATCGCCTCGGCACTCCGTACACAGAAGCGTTGCACGTGGTGGAGCGCTATCGGCTGATTGATTTCGACGCCGCGAAAGCGGCGGAGGAGCAGGCGGAGAAAGAGTGGCCGCGCGTCGGCGACAATGTCGACCGCAGCTACCGCGGCAAGGGATTGCAGCTCGAATTCAAAGTCGAGGACCCGGGCGTGTTCACCGCGCCCTGGTCGGCCACCATGACCTATCTGCGCGCGGCGCGGAAAGCGTGGGAGGAACGCATCTGCGCCGAAAATGTCGGTCACGACTATGAGGGGCACTATTACTCCGACCAAACCGCGCATCTTCCGACCGCGGGCAAGCCGGACTTTTGACACGAAGCCGGGGAGTTGGCGGAAATGGTTCATATCGTTGCGATCGATCACCTCGGCATTCGGGTGACCAATAAGGCGCGCGCTCTCGATTTCTACGCGAGGCTTGGATTTGAAATCGAACACGAAGTCGATTTCGACGCGGTTGTGATCCTCAAGAATTCGGCGGGAGTAGAGCTCAATCTGATCATCAATGGAGTCGATCAAACCGGCGGGAAAAACATCCTTATGGATGTCCCCGAAAAGCACGCCGGTTTCACGCATGTGGCGTTTCGCGTCAACGACATCGGCCAGACGGCCGCCAGCACCAGGGAAGCGGGAATCAGGATCACGCAGGGTCCCGTGACGTTTGGCGATGGCCATGTTTCCATTTTCATCCGCGATCCGGATCGCAATGTCATCGAACTCCGGGCGCGCCTCGATCCCGGCAAGGCCGAGACAATCGAAGGCCTCGTGTTTTACGATCCGAAAGCCCAGGGATAATCCGTACACGCTCTCAGGACGGGCCGTTCGCCATGTCACCGGGACGGATCACCCGGAACACCTTCAATCGCTCCTGCGCGGCAGTGAAGCCGGGCTCCAATTCGAGCACGTGCATGTAATCATAGTAAGCATCGCGGTAGCGGCCCAGTAATTCTTCGGCCACCGCACGGTTGTAATAACCGATATGCAGAAAGGCCATGCCAAGGCCGATGCCCTTGTTGATCTCGGC
>JAGWSK010000313.1 GCA_028869355.1 Alphaproteobacteria bacterium
CCCGGATGAGACGTGGCTTGCGGGATCGCAGGGAGGTCGCGCCATTGCCTGGTCGCGGGATCGAATACCTGGAAGTTCGCCGTGGCATCGACGCCCGGAATGGCGCCGCCTGCGACATAGATTTTGCCGCCGACCGCGACGGCGGCGATTTCACCGCGATAGATCGTCATCGGCGCCGCTTTGGTCCATGTGCCGATGGCGTCCGCCCCCGTCGCGCTTTGCGCGACATCTGTCGATCGGGCAAACACCGGCACCGCCGACAGCGTCAGCGCCGCGCCGACGACAGCGGCTTTCAAAATCGATGTCATGCCATAAGCCATTCCGCTTCTCCCAAGCGCCGTCCCGGAAATATTTCTCAAGCTATCACGGCGCCGCGTTCACGGTCATCCCTCGCGTCCGCCGACCGTCACCGATTTGATGACTGCAAACACCGGCATTCCCGGGCTTAAACCGAGCCGTTGCAGCGAACGCCGGGTGATCCGCGCGACCAGCCGCGCTCCGGCGACCTGCAACTGAACATCGGCGTGCGGGCCGCTCTCCCGGATATCCGCAATGAAGGCCGGCAGGACATTATTGGCGCTGACCGCGTCGAGCCGTGACAGCGACAGCATGATGTCTTCCGCATCGATGCGTATACGGATTTCGCCTCCGGGACTTTGCGTCACGCGCGGCACCACCAGGACTTCGCCGCCGGCGACGATTTCCGACAGCCCATGTGCTTCGTCGTGGCGCAGCACGGTTGCCGGCAGCACCGTTCCGGGAATGAGCTGCGTGCCGGCAAAGAGGTCGAGACGCGAGGTGACCTCGAACACCGGCCCCTCCGCCAGCACATGGCCGCCATTCAGAAGCACAATGCGGTCGGCGAGGCGCGCAATCTCGTCGAGCGCATGGCTGACATAGAGCATCGGAATGCGCGTCTCGCGTACGATCTCCTCGAAGTAGGGCAGAATCTCCGCCTTGCGCGCGGCGTCGAGCGAAGCCAGCGGCTCGTCGAGCAGCAGGGCGCGCGGGCCCATCAGCAGCGCCCGCCCCAGTGCCACGCGCGATCGCTCGCCGCCCGAGAGCGCGTGGGGTCTGCGCTTGAGCAATTGCGACAGGCCCAGAAGCTCCACGACTTTGTCGGCACTTCCGCGTGCGGGACGCGATGCGGCGCGGCGCCAGCCGTATAACAGATTGGCCTCGACCGAGAGATGCGGGAACAGCCGCAAATCCTGGAACATGACGCCGATGCGGCGCTCGCGCGGCGGCACAAAGATGCCGCTCTGGCTGTCGAAAACTGTTTCTCCGGCAATCGTAATTCGTCCCCGATCGGGACGGAACAATCCGGCGATAGCTGCGATGATGGTGGATTTGCCGGCGCCCGACGGGCCGAAAAGCGCGGTCACGCGCGCGCCGTGCAGGTCGAATTCCGCTTCCAGCGCAAATCCTGCGCGCCGGTGCTTCAGCGTGACATCCTTCATCGCCCGATGGACGCGCGCGCGCGCCGCCCGGCGCTATCGGCGAGAACCAGACCCGCAAGCGCCAGCAAAATGGAAATCGCCGCCAGTCGCGCCGCGGCGGTCTCGCCGCCGGGACTCTGGATCGCGGTGTAGATCGCCAGCGGAATTGTCCGCGTTTCGCCCGGGATGTTGGAGACAAAGGTGATGATCGCCCCGAACTCACCGAGGCAGGCGGCAAAGGCGGTGATCACGCCGGCGAGGATGCCGGGCGCGGCCAACGGCAAATGCAGCGTGAACAGCCGGTCGAGCGCGCCTGCGCCGAGCGTGCCGGCGGCGTCAGAGAGCCCCGCCTCCTGCGATTCCAGCGACAGGCGGATGGCGCGCACCTGAAACGGAAAGGTCAGGATTGCCGAGGCCAGCGCCGCGCCGGTCCAACTGAACACGAAGCGGACGCCGAAATTCGCCAACAAGAAGGCTCCGAGCGGCGCCCGCGTTCCAAGCGAAATCAGCAGCAAATAGCCCAGCGCCACCGGGGGCAGCACCAGCGGCAGATGGATGATCCCGTCGACCAGCCATTTTCCGGGAAACCGGCAGCGTGCCAGCAGCAGCGCCGCCGCGAAGGCAAATGGCAGATCAAACACCACCGCTGCCAGCGCCACGCGCAGGCTTAACAGCAGCGCCTGCCATTCGGCGGCTGTGAGAATCCCACCCATGAGCGTTATTAGACCAGAATATCACGCCCGCGGGCAAATGGGCTGGCAACTCAGCAGCCCGCCTTGCACAATCGGCCGCCGCACCTTACTTTCACGGCCATGCGCAACTTAACGAAAGGAGGTGATCCAGTGTCTCATTGTCTTCATCTGCGGTCAGACGGCTGGATGCCTGCCTATGCCGGGATTCTCGCATAGCTGACATTCTCGCGGGTCTCGACTCGCAGTTTGGCAATGGAAGGGCGCCGGCGACGGCGCCCTTCGTGTTTACGGCGCACGAACCTTGAGTGCACCAAGCCGGTTGGCATCGCGCCTGAGGTCGCGGTCAAATGTGATGAACGCGTCGCAATGTTGGGACCTGGCGAGATGAAGCCCATCGGCAAAGTCGACCCCGATGCGTGACCATTCGAGCGCAGTTCTGACGGCGCTTACGTCTTCAATGCTGACGCTTGGCAACCCGGAAAGTGCGGTGAATGCCGCAATAAATTGCGCGGTGGAATAGCCGTAGGCACTGCGCAGCACCCATTCCACCTCCAATGCGACCGTTACGGTGACAAATACATCATTTTCATTGATCAGTGTGCGGGCGCGTGCTGCCTGTTCCTGGTCATCGGCAACAAGGTAGCGGACGATGAGATTAGTATCGACCGCGAGCATGGCGCCGCTTCACCTCAGCAGTGATGGCATCGTCCATCTCTTTCAGAGTCTTCGGACGGCCCTTGTAGCGGAGCATGCCAAACACATCCTCCGGCCGAGTCGGAGCGAATAGCCGCTTTGCCTTCAGCAGCACACCATCCTTGGTTTCTTCGACCAAAAGTTCCGTTCCGGCCTGCCAATGCCGCCGCTCACGTATCGCCTTCGGCAGAATCACCTGACCCTTCGTAGAAACAACGGTGGTGAGCTTCTCTCTTCCAGACATTGGATGAACTTTCTTGGTAAGACAGAAGTAAGATAGGCGTTGAACCTGGCCACGGCAAGAGCCAACGCTCAGCCACCCGGTGCCTGGATGATCATGCGGTAGCAATCGAGGCTGCGGCTCAGGAATTCATACGCCGCGCCCCACAAATACAAACGGAATCTCCGGTAGTTGAAATCGCCAAATTTCTGCACGACGAATTCGCGGTTCGCGTCGAAATTCTTCGCCCATTGCTGGAAGGTCAGGAAATAGCTGACCCGGTCGTTGAAGATTTCCGTCACTTCCAGTTTCGTGCGCGCGAGCTTGTCGAGGAAATCATGCAGCACCAGGAAGGAATGATTTCCGCCATAGATATATTTCACCATGAATGACGACAGCTCGAATTTCCTGATGCAGGCGCTGCCGTCGAGAAAGATCTTCCCGCCCGGCTTGATCAGCTTTTCGAATTTCGTCAGCACCGCGAGATAATCGGGCAGGTGTTCGATCACGCCCATGATGGCGATGCAATCGAATTTGCGGCCCGGCGCATATTCCAGCAGATCGCAGATCTGAATGTCCCAATCATAGCCGAGCGTCCTGGCGCGCGAATCGAGATACTGCTTCGAAACTTCCGAAATCGTGATGCCGGTGCATTTGACGCCGCGTCTGGACGCATATTCAAACCAGGCGCCCCAGCCCGGCCCGATTTCCAGCAACTCGTCGCCGGGTTTGAGCCCGCAGCGCTCAAACGCATAATCGAATTTGCGCAGGGTTGCGGCTTCAAGCGTCTCGGAAGGATCGAGATAGACGCCTTGCGTGTAACAGGGTGTCGCCGGATCGAGGAAGCTCAGGAAAAATTCCGGATCGATGTCATAATGCGCAGTGATGGCTTGTTTGTTGGTGTGCACCTGCCCGAACAGCAGCGGCTGCAGAAACCGCCATACTGTGGTGATGGGATGCACATCGTTCATCGAGCCGCGCAGCTCGAACGGGCTCAGCATGTCACCTTCGAGATCGATATCACCATTGACATAGGCGTCGCCGAACCGGCCTTCGTCCATGCTCGCCACTGCTTTGAGAGCGTTGGAGTTCTTCAGCACAATGGAAAAGCGCGCCGGACCGGGCCCGAAGGGCTGCACCGAGCCGTCGGGGAGTGTCACCCCAAAGGAAACCGGAGAATTCTCGAATTGGCGTGCAAAACCGCCGAGCACCGCGCGCGTGAAGCGGCTGGTGGCCGGAGTTGCGACTGGAAATTGCCCGATTTCAGTTTGAGTACTCATAGGTCCCCTCACAAAATACATGCAGGCGTTCGCAGAGCGGTAACTCACCCCTCACCCGGCGCGCCAAAACGCGCGTAATAGTTACGCGCGGGCGCGCCGCCCTCTCCCCCAAGGGGAGAGGTGAATAGCGCTTTGATCTTGGCGGGAGAGGTGATTCGCGGCAAGTACAATATGCGGATCGGGGGATAGCAGATGGTCTATGAACTTTATTACTGGCCGGGCATTCAGGGGCGCGGCGAATTCGTCCGCCTCGCGCTGGAAGAAGCCGGCGCCGAATATCGCGATGTCGCGCGCGAAAAGACCGGCATGCCGAAATTGATGCGGCTTCTCGAAGACGCGGGCGGCATGGAACCGCCCTTTGCGCCACCGTTCCTGAAAACCGGCAAACTTCTGATCGCGCAGACCGCGAATATCCTGTTCTTTCTCGGCGGGCACCACGATCTCGCCCCGAAGAATGAGCGCGGGCGGCTGTTCGTGAACCAGTTGCAGCTCACCATTGCAGATGTGGTCGCGGAGGCCCACGACGTGCATCATCCGGTTGCGTCGAGCCTTTACTACAAAGATCAGAAGCGCGAAGCCAAACGCGCGGCCCAGCATTTCAAGGCTGAGCGCATCCCGAAATATCTCGGCTATTTTGATTCCGTACTCGAAGAAAGCGGTGGACCCTATCTGTTGGGCCGGCGCATCTCCTACGCCGATCTGTCGCTGTTCCAGCTTGCCGAGGGTCTGCGCTACGCATTTCCCCGCGCAATGGAACGGGCGGAAAAAAAGCTGCCCCATATCTGTCCGCTGTGCGAGCGGATCGCAATGCGGCCGCGTATTGCCGATTATCTCGCCTCCGACCGCCGATTGGACTTCAACGAAGACGGCATCTTCCGGCATTACCCGGAGTTGGACGGATAGAAACCTCCCCTCCCCGAACCCGCCTTCGCGCTGACGCGCTTCGGCGCGGTTCGACCCTCCCTCAAGGGGAGGGGAATCGCATATGGAAAACTCGGTCGATGCGCTGGTCTCTTCGGGACCGAACCAACCGCTGCAGTTCTATTTCAACCCTCCCCTTGGGGGAGGGTCGAAGTTGGGAGCGCATCAGCGCGAGCGGCTTCGGGGAGGGGACCAGCCACAGACGGAATTGCAGAATCGGAATGGTGCGAGCACCGGTTTTCTTTTTGTTAGGCCGGTGGCCG
>JAGWSK010000314.1 GCA_028869355.1 Alphaproteobacteria bacterium
CCGGCTCGATCCGATCACGAAGCGGCGGTTTGCGCGCTTCCGCCGGATCCGCCGCGGCTATTATTCCTTCCTGATCCTCACCGCGGCGATCATTCTGTCCATCTTCGCGCCGTTTCTCGCCGAAAGCCGCGCGCTCGCGGTCTGGTACGATGGGCGCCTGTATTTTCCGACGTTCCAGTATTTAAACATGGCGACATTCCACCAGACGCCGCCCGAGGGCTGGATGGCGAGCGATCTGGAAGCGGAATATCTGCGCCTGCAGCGCGAATGGCAGGTGGAGCGCTTTTTCTACAATCGCGAAGCGGCTCAGGCGAACAACAATCCGCAGGCGCTCGCGGCACTCAGGGCGAAATACCCCGACATCGGCAATTACGTCGTGATGCCGATGATCCCGTGGGATCCGTATCAAAGCGACTTCTGGTACAACGAAATCCTTCCCCAAATACAGGCACGGCTGAATGCCAATGACGGTCCGGGCGCGGAGAAGCTGGCGCGCGAAGGTGGGCTGACCGAACTTGCCGATGACATCAACAGCGGATCGATTGTCACGGTTTTGAAGGACCGGCGGCGCTCTCCGACCGGCGACTTGCAGGGCTTGGCGCGCGCCGGAACCATGCCCTCGCTGGCGGGTCTTGGCGCGGTGCCGCCCACCGCGCCGGATGGTAACCGCGAGCACTATTTCGGCACCGACAGCGGTGGGCGGGACGTCGCCTCGCGGCTGCTCTACGGATTCAGGATTTCAATTTTCTTCGCGATTTTCCTGACCGTGATCGGGCAGGTCATCGGCACGATCATCGGCAGCCTGCAGGGTTATCGCGGCGGCCGGTTCGATCTGATCAGTCAGCGGATCATCGAGATCCTGATCTCGATTCCCTTCCTGTATGTGGTGATCATCCTCGCCGCGCTGTTTACGCCGACTTTCTGGATGCTGGTGCTGATCATGTCGATCTTCCAGTGGATCAGCATCACCTTCTATATGCGCACCGAAATGTATCGCGAGAAAACGCGCGAGTATTGTCTGGCTGCGAAATCCTATGGCGCTTCGGGATGGCGGATCGTGTTCCGGCATCTGCTGCCGAACTGCCTGACTCCGCTGGTGACCTTTACGCCGTTTGCGGTCGTGGGCGCGATATTCGCGCTCACGGGACTCGATTATCTCGGTTATGGATTGCCGCCGCCCACGCCGTCATGGGGCGAGATGATGGATCAGGCGCTGCAATCGGACAACCGCGACAAGCTGTGGCTGACGCTCGCGCCCTTCGGCGCGATCACCGTCACACTGGTGCTGGTGGTGTTTATCGGCGAATCGGTGCGAGAAGCGTTCGATCCGAAGCAATATTCGAAATATGAGTGACAGACCTGCCCTTTCCAAAGCAGGGAATTGGAGCCGGTGCATGAAAAATCTGTTCGTAGCTGCGGTCGTCGCGGGGCTGGTGTGCGGGTTTTCGGCACTGGCGGCGGGTGATGCCGCGCCGGCGCCGGCCACGGTGAACAAACCGGCTGAACCGGTCACGCTGCCCAAAGATATCGTCTGGACCACCGACAATGACGAGCCGTTGATCGGTTCGCCCAAAGCATTGCGTGGCGGCACACTGCGCCTGGCGCTTGGCGCATACCCACTGACCTTGCGGCTGGTGGGGCCCAATTCAAACGATTTTTTTGCCGCCTGGAATCGCTCTTTCACCATTGGCTTCACGCTCGTCACCATGCACCCGGTGACGGACAAATTCATCCCGATGATGGCGACCGACTGGTCGGTGCAGCCGGACCAGAAAACCATCTATTTCAAGCTGGATAGGGATGCGCGCTGGTCAGACGGAAAGCCGATTACGGCCGACGATTACGTCTTCACCTGGAAAATGCTCAAGTCGAAATATATCGTCGATCCTTTCTACAACACCTATATGCAGCAATATTATCAATCGGTCGACAAGATCGACGATTACACTTTGCGCATTGTCGGCACGCGGAAAAGCTGGCGCCCGCTCTATGATTACGCGGGGTTTTGGCCGACTCCTGCCCACGCCACAGTTCTCGATGACACCTGGGTCACCCGAACGAATAATGTGCCACCGGTCGCAGTCGGGCCCTATGTCATCTCAGACATGCAGACCGGGCAATCGATAACGTTCAAACGCATTGAGCATTGGTGGGGCGACAACAAACGGTATTTCATTGGTCAATATAATTTCGATCAGATTCAGTTGACCGTCATTACGCAGGAGCGGGAGCTGGACTATGTGCGCCTTGGCCAGCTCGACGCGATGATCGAAGGAAGCGCCAGGGAGTGGCACGAGGGTTTCGATTTTCCAGCCGCGGAGAACGGTTGGCTCAGGCGTGCACGTGTATTTGTGGATGTGCCGGAAGGAATAAATGGTTTGCAGATGAACTTAGGGGATCCGCTATTTGCGAACCGCGATTTCCGCCTCGCCATGCAATATCTGTTGGATTTCAACCGGCTCAACCAAAATCTTCTGTATGGCGACTACTTCCGGATCAACACCTTCTTCCAGGGGACCGAATTCGCCAACCCGAATGTCCACGCCTATCCTTTCGATCCGGAACAGGCGCGTCTGCATCTTCTGAAAGCCGGCTTTCACCGTCCAAAATCCATGCAGGCCAACAACTGGCTGGCTCAGCTCGAAAATGTCGCCTACGGACTCCTTTTCACCCGCTCCGACACCGACGACGTTCTGGTCAATGATCGCGGGGATAGAGCGAGCTTCACCCTGCTTTACGACAGCAAAGCATTTGACACCATCTTGAGCTCAATCCAGCAGGATTACCGCCGTGCCGGCGTGGACATGCGGCTGCAAATGCTGGAACCGGGAACCATGTTCGAGCGTGCGCTGCAGCGCAAATTCGAAATGCTCCAGGTCGCAATGTCATCAGCATTGTATCCCGATCCGCGGCAAAATCTCGGATCGGAATTCAAAACCACCACGAACAACAATGATTTCTGGGGATTCGGAACGCCCGAAGTGGACGCATTGATCAAAACCTATGAAGAGAGCTTTGATCCGGAAGCGCGGAAGAAGGCGTTGTACCGCATCGACCAGATCGTGCATGACGAAGCATTCTACATTCCGTTCTGGACCGCGCCCTATGTCCGTCTTGTGTATTGGGACTACATGCAATTTCCCGAATGTTACCTGCCAAAACGTGCGTCCAGCCTGACGGATTATTTCGTCTACTGGATCGACCCGGCGAAAAAGGCGGCACTGACCGAGGCGATGCAGAATGGCACGGCATATCCGCAGAATAAGGTTGTCGACGTAGATTGCTACGGCGTTCAAAAGAAATTGCAGTAAGAATGTTCCGGACCAGCCATCATTCGAAAGCGGTCGAGACGAGTTTTGTGCCGCATTGGAGATCGCATTTATGCGAACAACCGTAGCGCTCGATGATGAACTGGTAGCCAAGGCCCAGGAATACACAGGACTAAAACAGAAATCGGCCCTGGTTCGGGAGGCGCTCAAAGCCTTGATCGAGCGCGAGGCAGCCAGGCATTTGGCTCGCCTCGGCGGAACTGAGCCCACGCTGAAAGCACCACCACGCCGCAGATTTCCAGCGAAGTGATTCTCGCCGCACCGCACATAGCGGCCAATAATCCTTGTTCGTCACGTTGAAGTCCGCCGATGCCCCTGCTTGAAATCGAAAATCTGGAAGTGGGCTTCGACACGGAGGCAGGGCTGCTGCACGCCGTGGACGGAGTATCGTTCAGTCTCGATCAGGGACGTACCCTCGGACTGGTCGGCGAATCCGGCTGCGGCAAGAGCGTCACGGCGACATCGATCCTGAGACTCGTGCCCAGTCCACCGGGAAAGATCCTGGGCGGCTCGATCCGATTCAACGGTACCGATTTGCTGCAACTCCCGCGCGAGAAACTGCCGGAAATCCGTGGCCGGAATATCGCCATGATCTTCCAGGACCCGATGACATCGCTGAACCCGGTGTTCACCGTCGAAAAGCAGATGGATGAAGTGCTGAAGCTGCGCTTTGGCCTGGAAGGGCACGAGGCGCGCGAACGATCGGCCGAGATGCTGTCCACGGTCGGGATCGCCGAACCATATTCGCGGCTGGCGAGCTATCCGCATGAATTGTCCGGCGGGATGAAACAGCGCGTGATGATCGCCATGGCGCTGATGTGTGAACCGCAATTGCTGATTGCCGACGAGCCGACCACGGCGCTGGATGTGACCATCCAGGCGCAAATCCTGCATCTGATCCGGGAGCTGCAAAAGCGCACTGGCGCGGCGGTGCTGTTCATCACCCACGACATGGGCGTGGTGGCGGAAATGTGCGACGAAGTGGCGGTCATGTACGCCGGACGCGTGGTCGAACAGGCCGCTGTCCGCGATATCTTCAAACGCGGCTGCCATCCCTATACGCGCGGGCTGCTGCGCAGCCTGCCGCAGAAAGCCCGCGGCAACAAAGCCGAGCTTCCGACCATCGAGGGCCTTGTCCCGTCGTTGCTCGATCCTCCCACATATTGCCGTTTCGCCGACCGGTGCTGGAAGCGCAAATCGTTGGACGACGCGAGCCAAACCCGCTGTTTCACCGAAGATCCCAAATTGCGGCCATTCGTGAATTCGCTGGTCGCATGTCATTTTCCGGTCACGGGAGAAGAGCGGTGAATGGCAGCACGCCATTGCTCGCGGTCGAAGGACTGAAAAAGTTCTATCCCTTACGGGGTGGTGTGTTTGGCGCGAAAATCGGCGACGTCCGCGCGGTCGATGGAGTGGATTTGACCGTCGCGGAAGGCGAAACGCTGGGCCTGGTCGGCGAATCGGGCTGCGGCAAGTCCACGCTCGGCCGCACCATCATCCGCATCGAGGACCCCACCGCGGGCCGCGTCATCTTCGAGGGCCGCGACCTCGCGAAGGCGAAAGGCGAGGAACTGTTCCGACTGCGACGCGACATTCAGATGATTTTCCAGGACCCCTATTCTTCGCTCAATCCGCGTATGACCGTGGGCGAAATTGTCCGCGAACCGCTGCTGGTTCACCGGATCGGCACCCGCGCCGAACAGATCGAGATGGTGCGCCAGCTCCTCGAAACGGTGGGACTCACCGGAGAGATGCTGCAACGCTATCCGCATGAATTTTCCGGAGGACAAAGGCAGCGCGTCAGCATCGCGCGTGCGCTGGCGCTGAACCCGAGGCTGGTGATCGCCGACGAACCGGTGTCGGCGCTCGACGTATCGGTGCGCAGCCAGGTGCTGAACCTGATGGTGCGGCTCCAGCGCGAACGGAGACTGACCTATATCTTCATCAGCCATGATTTGTCCGTGGTCGAACATATCAGCGATTCGATCGCGATCATGTATCTCGGGAAGATCGTGGAGCGCGGCCCGGCGGCGAAGGTGTTTGCGCGTCCTGCCCATCCCTACACGCGGGCACTGATCGAGGCCATTCCGGTTCCCGATCCGGATCAGCGGCACACCGGCGAACCGGTGCGCGGCGAAGCGCCGAGTCCGGTGTCGCCTCCTCCCGGCTGTCCGTTCCATCCGCGCTGCCCCTACGCCATTGAAGCATGCAAGCAGATCGTGCCGCCGCTGGAACCCTTGGGCTCAGCCGGCCTCCAGCCTGAACGCGATCACCTCGCCGCCTGCATCCGCAAGGACGAGATTTAAGAAAGTCCAGCTATGCTTTTACCGCTTGACCATCTGCACGGATAGGCGTAGTCCTACATATATAGGTGATTTCTGCGCCGGTTCGGGCTGGTCAGGCAGGAAGATTCCAAAGTGTCACAACAGACCGGCGCTGCCGGACGCGCGTTTGCCCGCGTACTCGCCGTAGCACTTTGTAGCGGTCTGTAGCACTTGTGGTGGCGGTTTGTTTTCAAAATCACCCAATGGATTCAAATTTGTAACAGTGTGACAGTTGAAAGCGGCTTTTTTTGCGGCTATGGCGTGCGCAGCCCACAGCCACAAAATGTGGTGTAAGCCGCGGGAATTAACCCAGCGGTCCGGTATGTGACACCAGCAAATCCCAGGTGCGCCGGCCGACGTAATCGCGCCACTTCGGATAGAACTCCGCGAGCGCCGGTTTGAACGAGGCGCGATCCACGTCATTGAACTGCATTCCGCGCCGGGTCAGAACAGCGCGCAATTCGCCATTCAGCTTGTCGGTGTCGGCACGCTGCAGCGCCACATATTTGCGCGTATTGGTCTCGATCGACCGTTGCACGTCCGCGGGCAGGCTCTGCCAGCGCTTGAGATTGGCCAGCGTATTGTAACCCGACCAGGAGTGATTGGTCTGGCTACCATATTTCTGGAACTCGTAAAGTTTCAGGAACTCGACATCATCCCAGGGATCATCCTGGCTGTCGATTTGACCGGCCTTCAGGGCATCATGCGTGCGGTTGAGATTCAGCGTGTGCACATCGGCGCCGAGCGAACTGAAAAAATCCTGGTACATCTTCGATCCCGGCACGCGCAGCTTCAGCCCGCGAATATCGTCCGCGGTGCGGATCGGCCGCACCGAACTGGTGAGCTGGTGGATGCCATTTTCGAAACATCCGGCGGGCAAAAGGTACAATCCTTTGGCGCGGATCTCCCCGCGCAGATAATCGCCAAGATCGCCGTCGATCGCGGCATAGACCTGCGCCGGATCGCGAAAGGCAAAAGGCGTCGCCTGGACATCGGCAGCGGGCACCAGCGCCGACAATCCATTGCCCGCGAGAGTGAAAAATTCGAGTTCGCCCGATTGCAGCATCGGCAGCGGATTTTTGATTCCCTGCGCCTCGCCGCTGTCGGGCAGGATCGTGACACGCACGCGCCCACCGGTTTCCTGTTCAACCGCGTTCCAAAGCTGGACCATGCGTTGGTGCAGCGGACTATCCACCGGTTGATTGTGGACCTCACGCATTTCGATTTCGGCGGCGCGCGCAAAGCGCGGGATGCAGATCGAAATCCCCGCCGCTGCAATGGCGGTATTGATGCTACGGCGGCTGTGCAGGCGCATGTCAAACCCTCCCGAGAGAAACGAGATTATACCAGCACGAGCAGCGCGGTGGCGAAGATTAGCGTACTGACGATGAAGGTCATGACCGTCAGCCCCAATACCCGTTGGATACCGATGCCGGCAATCGCCACCACCGGCAATGCCCAGAACGGCTGAAGCATGTTGGCGACCTCTTCGCCCATGGCCACCGCCATCGTCGTCGCCGGAATGGATGCGTTCAGCGCCACTGCTGCAGGGATGGTGAAAGGCCCCTGAACCGCCCAGTGTCCGCCGCCCGACGGCACGATCATGGAAATGAATATCGAGGAGATGAAACTGAAGAGCGGCAGCGTATGAGCGGTCGCGAATCCCTCGATCCCGCGGGAAATCTGTTCCGCCAAACCTGTCGAGGTCATGACTCCCATGATGCCGCCATAAATCGGAAATTGCAGCATCAGCGGGCCGGTTTGTTTCGCCGCGTTCTTCACTGCAGCGGCATAGGCGATCGGCGCGCGATGTGCGGTAAGCCCGGCGGTGAGGAAGATGAGAATGATGAAGTTGATGTCGAAATCAAGTTGTCCTTGGGCGAGCGCGACACCGGCGTAACCAATCCCGGCGAGCACAAGAAACAGCGTGCCCACGGGCGACCGCTCCAGTTTGCGCGCCAGGCAGTCGGCGGCCGGAGCCGCGGGCGCAGCAGGCGCTTCCTGCGGTGGGACAAAAATCTGCACCTCGGCGCCGCGCGGCCGCACCCACAGCAGTACGAACGGCATCACCGCAAGAATCAGCAGCATCGGCACCAGATTGAACGGTGCGAAAATCGATTGCCCGAATGGCACGATATGGCCGGTGACTTTTTCGACGACATTAAGAGCATTTCCGTGGGAGGCCTGGGACACCGGAATCGAGGCGGAAGGTCCGCTGGCATAGATCACGAATCCCGAATAGGCCGAGGCGACGAGCCAGGCGAAATCCACGCGCACCTGCTTCGCCACTTCGCGCGCCAGCACAGCGGCGATGACCAGTCCAAAGCCCCAACTGATCCAGGATGCCGCCGCAGCGGTGAGAAAAGTCAGTACCACCGCCTGATTGGGTGTTCGCACTTTCGCGACCAGCCATCCCAGCCCGCGCATGCAGGGCGGCGAATAAGCCAATGCATGACCCGTAACGAGAATCAAGATCATCTGGAAGGCAAATCCAAGAATACCGAACAGGCCCGAATACCAGGACGTCAGGATGACGGGCCAGGTGCCTTGCGGCGCGATCGCGGCTGCGGCTGCGACCACCAGCACGGCCAACCCGATCGCCAGAATGAATGGGTCGGGCATATAGCGTTCGAAGAAATCGATGGAGATTGCGGCAAAGCTGCGCCGGCCTTGATCTACGGCGGCTGTTTCCATGCTCATGCGCAGGCACCTTCCTTGCGTAGTGCCGCGATTTCATCGGCGCTGAAGCCTGCTTCTGCAAGCACTTCATCGGTGTGTTCGCCGAGCGCAGGTGCGGGCCGGCGCCATACACCCGGCGTTGCGGAAAGCCGGGGAACAATATTGGGCATCGCGACCCTTCCGAGTTCGGGATCTTCCACCTCGACGAAAACCTGGCGGGCGCGGAAATGCGGATCGGTCAGACCATCGGCCACATCATAGACCGGCCCTGCGGTGACGCCGGCCGTCTGCATTTCTGCAAGGGCGTCGGCGCGATTGCGCGCAGCAAACCAGCCGCCGATGATCTCATCGATCAGTGTACGGTTCTTGACGCGCGCATCATTGCTGGCAAAACGCGGATCACTGACCATGTCGGGGCGGCCGATGGTTTCGAAAATCCGCCGCGCGGTCGTGGCCGTCGAACCGGACAGCGCCGCATATTTGCCGTCTGCGCAGCGATAAATATTGCGTGGCGCGGAAATACTGATGCCGTTGCCGGAACGCTGCCGCACCTGGCCGGTGCGCCGGTAAATCGCTGCTTCCGGTCCAAGAATGGATACCAGCGGTTCGAGCAGCGACAGATCGATCACCTGGCCCTGGGCGCCATGTTCGCGCGCGAACAGCGCCGTGACGGCCGCCATCGCGCCGGAAAGCCCGGCAATCATATCGGCCAGAGCCAGCGGCGGCAGCAGCGGTTCGCGATCCGGAAAGCCGCTGCGGGCCGCAAGCCCGCTCATCGCTTCGACCAGAGTGCCGAACCCCGGCAATTGCGCGTAGGGACCGCTCTGCCCGTAACCGGAAACCCGCACCACGATCAGGCGCGGATTGCGGGCCAGCAGGAGATCGGGACCAAAGCCCATTTTCTCCAGCGTGCCCGGACGATAATTCTCGATGAAGGCGTCGGCGTCATCGATCAGCCGCCACAGCGCGCCGCGTGCCCTTTCGTTTCGCAAATTGAGCACCACCGAGCGCTTGTTCCGGCTGTAGTTTTTCCAGAACAGTGGCTCGCCGCCATCAAGCCAGGCACGCAGAGAGTCGCCTTCCGGCGGTTCGACTTTCGTGACCTCCGCGCCGAAATCCGCGAGTTGAAGCGACAACATATTCCCGGCGACCAGCCGGGAGAGATCGAGCACCTTGACGCCACTCAGCGGCCCGACAGCGTCGGGCGAGAAATGAATTGCCGGCGTGTCTGATTGCGCTCCGGCCATCAGAAATCGGGACTGGCCGCTTGCGGTACCGGAACATCGGCGCCGGTGCTGTAATTGTGCGGGTTATCGGCACATACACGCTCTTCCCACGGCCCCGCGGAGCGGCGGTAGGTGACCTGCGCCGACCACGGCGTGGTGAAGACCGCCGGATCATCGACGCTGAACGCAATCTGCAGTCCCGGTCCCTTATAGGCCGGATCGATGCTGGCGCCGCCCATTTCCACTTCCACACGGCCGCTGTCGCGTTCGGCCTGTTCGGCGGCGCGGTTGGCCACCTGCCCGTCGATCAGGCGAATGCGTTCGATGAGATGCAGCTTTTCACTGAACGGCGTGCCGTAATTGTCGATCATTGCATGCGGCCCGGGCCTGATGCCGACTGTATCGATGACCAGAGTATCGCCCTCGTAGTGACCCACGGAATCGCCCATATAGGATGGGACCACGCGCCCCGGATGCCGGCTGTTGAGTCGGATATGACGAATCTGCTGATCGCCGACATAAAGAATCGTGACCTGATCGTTCTGCTGCAGCATCTGCATTTCGAGCGCCCGCCATGCGTAAGGCGCCGACCACGGCGTGCATTGATTGGAGGGCGTGGGAAAATTCACACCCGTGCGCGAGACCGCCCCGGCCTCGCGGACTTTTTCAGCCGCGAACGGTTTCAGGATCGGGTTGGCGTCGTCGCCGATGCGCATATAGAAGGTGCGGGTCTTGTTCATCACCGGCCCCGGGCCCGACGGAGGCGGTTCATAATCGACCGAGGTGCGGCCCCAGACTCCCGAAAAATCCGGAATGGCGGGTGCGGCGCCGTCGGCCGCCGGCGCGAACGGCAAGGATAACGCGGCGAATACGCAGAACCGGAAATTCATGAGCCGGTTTTAGACAAAACCGGGCGCGTGTTCCACGCAGCAGTGATCAGGCACCCCGGAAGTGTTCGGCCAACGACCACAGGCCGATGGCGATAAATGCAATACCGGCGATCAGGCGCAGCGGCACCATTTGGAGCCAGTTGCGGCCGAAAGTGCCGAGCGCCACCGATATTGCCGCGCCCATGACCAATGCGCTCGCCGAGGCGATGAAGACCGCCCATGGCGAATTCTGACGGTCGGCCGCAAACAGCAGCGTTGCGACCTGGGTTTTGTCGCCCAGCTCCGCGACAAAAATCGTCAATGCCATCAGCAGCAATCGCACCATTGAAACCCCCGGTATGAATCACTGGAAGCTACACCATGGGCGTGGCGGGGTAGTATCTGTTACTTACACGCGGATCGCTGCGGAGATGCGAAATCATGACGGAATACCGGAATATTCTGGTCAAGACCGAAGGGGGAGTTGTCACCGTCACGCTGAACCGCCCGAACGCGCTGAACGCGCTGAATTCGGAATTGATGGATGAGCTGTCAGATGCGGTCGACGGTTATGAAGCCGACACGAGCTTGCGCTGTATGATCATCACCGGATCGGAAAAAGCCTTTGCGGCGGGCGCCGACATCAAGGAAATGGCCGGCAAAAGCTTCTCCGAAGCCTATCGCGAAGATTTTGTGACGCGGAATTGGGAGCGCGTTTCGCGCGCGCGCAAGCCGGTCATCGCGGCCGTCGCCGGATTTGCGCTCGGCGGCGGATGCGAACTCGCAATGATGTGCGACTTCATTATTGCCGCGGACAACGCGAAATTCGGTCAGCCCGAAATCAATCTTGGAATTGGCCCGGGCGCTGGCGGGACGCAAAGGCTGACCCGCGCCGTCGGTAAGGCCAAGGCGATGGAGATGTGCCTGACGGGAAGGATGATCGACGCCGCCGAAGCCGAGCGGGCCGGGCTGGTGGCGCGTGTCGTGCCCCTGGCGCAGCTTGGGCAGGAAGCAAAAGTCAGCGCCGAGAGGATCGCAAGCCAGGCCTTGCCTGCGCTTTTGATGGTGAAGGAATGTGTCAATGCGGCATCGGAAACGACACTGTCGCAGGGGATCCGTTTCGAGCGACGGCTGTTTCACGCGCTGTTTGCCACGGTGGAGCAGAAGGAAGGCATGGCGGCGTTTATCGAAAAGCGCAAACCCGTGTTCGACCGCGAATAAAAACTCCCCGGCGCTTGCTGGACGGCGGCGCCGAATTCATTTATGGCTCCCCGCGGTCTGAGCCTTCCAACCCCAGAGTCAAGCCATGCCTAGCCACGTTTCGGCCGAAAAACGCGTTCGCAAGACGGCGCGCCGGACCGCCGTCAACAAGAACCGGAAAAGTCAGATTCGGACCGCGGTGCGCAAGGTTGAAGAAGCGCTGGCATCAGGAAACCGCGCAGACGCCGCCGCGGCGCTCAAGGTTGCCGAGCCCCAAATCATGCGCGGCGTGTCCAAAGGCGTTATCCACAAGAATACCGGCGCGCGCAAAGTCTCGCGCCTCGCAGCACGGCTGAAGAAGCTCAAAGCCTGATCCACCGCTGCCGCGGTTGGTTGGACCCGACGGCGATTTGCTTGATTTTCAGCGCCTTAAGTCCCCTCATGAAATTGCGCCGGCAAGAAACCGCCCCGGGGGAACCCGGCCGCGCCGGCGGTGATGCGTATCTTTCCTGTGCGCAAAACTGTCACACGCGAATAAAGCGGGAACATTTTGGTTTGTCAGTAAACTGAAAGAAGTTCACCAAACTGTCACCGACGGTTCAGATTTCCGGTTCCAGGGCTCCCGGTGCGCGGCCTAAGCCTCTGAATCGGCAGGCGTCCAAAAATCCGTATACTCCCACCGTCACCTTCCGTATACGGCAAGTGCCTATATTTTCGTGCGTTTTCCGAATTTTGCTAAACCCGAATGCAAGCCCTTGAGGGAAAAATTTTCGCCCTTGCACGGCCGAAGCGCCTGCGTATAGATTGCCTTCTAACGGCGGGGCGACAAACATGATCCAGTACAAAGCAGCGGCCAGAACGGGTATTTCTTCAGTATTCGTTTTGCTGTTGCGGCCCGTTAAAAGTAATCCTTAAGTAAAACTCCAATCCAGCTTCGGATGATTATCGTGGGGTGCCTTGGCGCCCGCGGGCAGATTTTGCCTTTGACGAGGAACTGTGATGACGGAGCGGCAGCGGGGCGAGATGGTTTCTTCGGCAACCGGATATGCCGGGGATCTTTCGTCCAGCGAAAGCTGGAACCGAATGTCGGGTGACGGCGCCGCACAACTCATCGATGTCCGAAGCACTGCCGAATGGAATTTTGTCGGGGTTCCCGACCTGTCAGAGCTTGGACGTGAAGCGCTGTTCTGTGAATGGCAGCACTTCCCTTCCGCTCCCAATCCCGAATTCGTCCAACAGGTAATGGAAGCGCTGAAGCAGACCTCCTACCGCCCCGGCGCCCCGCTGTTTTTTCTTTGCCGTTCCGGCGCGCGTTCGCGTGCGGCGGCAATCGCAATGAACAAAGCCGGTTACGGACCGTGTTTCAATGTAGCGGATGGGTTCGAAGGGGGGTTGGACCACGAACATCATCGGGGCAGCAGCGCCGGCTGGAAGGCTTCCGGCCTGCCCTGGATTCAGAGTTAACCGCGTTGGGATCTCACACGAAAGCTAAGGGAGCCGGACAATTCCGGAGGGGCATTGGGAATAATGGGAATCTCGGTACAGCATGCGCCCGGGCCGTCATGGGCCGATGCGTGGATTACGGTTCGCGACCGCTTGCGGCTTGAACTCGGCCAGGGGGTTTTTGACACCTGGATCGCGCCACTGTCGATGATCGCTGCGGCCGACGGCACCGTGCGCCTTTCTTCACCGAGCAGGCTGGTACGCGACTATACCGCCTCCCATCATGGCGAGCGTATCGAAAAGGCTTTTGCGGCGGTGCTGGCGGCGCCGTGCGCAGTGGAGATCGTCATTGCCGCAAGCGACAGCAGATCCCTTACGACGCGTGCTCCGGCGGTTTCGATGGCATCTGCGCACATCGCGCCGCGGGGCGAATTTTCCGGCCCGGTAAAACCGCCGGGCGCATCACTGCAGGGGATATGGGACCGGATCCCTGATGCGACACAGAGTTTTGCCAGCTTTGCAGTCGGACCCTGCAACGAATTTGCCTGTAAGGCGGCGCAGCGGATCGCCGAGAATGGCGACAGCAATTTCGGACTGCTGTTTGTCCACGGCGGATTCGGCTACGGCAAGACCCATCTTTTGAATGCGATCGCGCTGGAAGTGCGAGAGCAGCACAGGGCGCGCGTACTCTTTTTGCGCGCCGAGGATTTCATGCGCCGTTTTCTCGCAGCCCTGCGCAATCAGGAAACTCTGGCTTTCAAGGAAGAGCTGCGTGCGGCCGACATCCTGCTCATTGACGATCTCCAGCATATTTGCGGCCGCACAACCGTCAGCGAACTGCTGCACACGGTCAACGCCTTCACGGAGCTGAAGCGCAAAGTTGTCATCGCGGCCGATCGCCCGCCGGCGAGCCTCGACGGGCTCACCGAAGATGTTCGCTCGCGGCTGAAAGGTGCGGTTGTGATTGCGATCGAAAAGCCCGACGCGCCGACGCGGCTGGCCATATTGCGCGGCAAGTCGGCCGAGATCGAACGCAAGCTGCCCCGCGCCAGGCTGCCCGAGGGCGTGCTTCAGCATCTCGCCAGCGAAGTGAATGCGGCACCGCGCGAACTGCTCGGCGTGCTGCTCAAGCTGGCGACCTATGCCGACCTGACCGGCAAGGCAGTCACGCCGGAAATTGCCGAAGAGGCGATCGGCTGCCGAAGCGCGGCGGCCGACCGGCGGACCACGATTGAGGAAATCCAGCGCAAGACCGCCGAATACTACAAGCTCGAGCTGCGCGAATTGCATTCCTCGCGACGAGCACGCAGGGTGGCGCGGCCGCGCCAGGTGGCGATGTTTCTTGCGCGCGAACTCACATCGCGCTCGCTGCCCGATATTGGCCGCCGGTTTGGCGGACGCGACCACACCACGGTGCTGCACGCCTGCCGTAGAATCGAAGAATTGTGCCGTAGCGATCCGGTTTTCCAGCAGGAGGTCGAATTCCTGCGCAAGGTGCTGGGACACCAGGCCCACGCTTAGCGTGGCATGGCCATAAGGCTCCACAACTGCGTGTAAATTGTGTGGCGTGCGATTCGCTTGCGGGCCGAATAACGGCTATTGTCCGGGATCAAGAATCGCCTGCGGCGGCGCGTGGTTTTGCAGCGCAACGGGCGAGCATTTCAGAGCCGTTTTTGTGCTGCTTTGCCGGATCATACCCGCATGAAAATCAATGTCGAACGAAGCGCTTTCCTCAAGGCACTGGGCCACGTGCAGAGTGTCGTCGAGCGCCGCAACACCATTCCCATCCTGTCCAATGTTCTGATCGAAGCGGCCAAGGGCGGATTGCGCCTGACCGCGACGGATCTCGACATCCAGATCGTTGAATCACTGCATGGCGATATTATCCGGACGGGCAGCACCACGGCACCTGCACATATGCTTTACGATATCGTGCGCAAAATGCCGGACGGCTCCCAGGTGCAGGCCGAGACGATTGGGGGGGACAGCGGAAGATTGTCGGTTTCGGCCGGGAGTATACGCTTCGAACTTTCCTGCCTGCCGCATGAAGACTTCCCGCAAATGACCGCAGGCAGTTTGCCGCACCGGTTCCGTCTCACCGCCTCCGACCTCGTTAGTTTGATCGAGAAAACCCGCTTCGCGATATCCAGCGAGGAGACGCGGTTTTACCTCAACGGGATCTATATTCACGCGGCAAAACAGGGCAACGAGGAGAGCCTGAAAGCGGTGGCAACCGACGGACACCGGTTGGCCCGCTTCGAACTCGAACTTCCGGAGGGTGCCCAGGAAATTCCCGGCATTATCATTCCGCGCAAGACCGTTTCGGAGTTGCGGCGGCTGCTGGACGATGCCGATGGTGCGATTGAAATCGGGCTTTCGGACAACAAGGTGCAGTTCAGCTTTGCCGCCGTGGAACTCACCTCCAAACTGATCGATGGCACCTTTCCCGATTACCACCGGGTGATTCCGACCGCCAACGACAAGGTCCTGACCATGGATGCGAAGGATTTTGCCCAGGCGGTGGACCGGGTTTCGACGATATCCCAGGAGAAGACCCGCGCCGTGAAGCTCAATCTTGACAGCGACAAAGTGCTGCTGTCGGTGGTCAACCCCGAGTCCGGGACCGCCAGCGAAGAAATCGGCGCGAACTACAATGCAGGACCCATTGAGATCGGGTTCAACTCTCGCTATCTCCTTGATATCACCGGCCAGATTACGGGCAAGGACGTCCGATTTCTCCTCGCCGATGCCGGCTCGCCAACCCTCATCGAAGATACCGAGGACAAGCGCACGCTCTATGTCCTGATGCCGATGCGGGTTTAGGAAACTTACGTTTGGGATATTCGACTTTGTCTTCGCCATTCGCTGATTTGAGCGAAGCCGCCGGAATTGCGGCTGCGCCTGGATGCACATTGGCGGCGACGCGTATCGCGCTCCAGGGATTCCGTTCCTATGCGGAAAGCGAGCTTCACGTGCATGCCGGACTGGTCGTGTTGTATGGCGGCAATGGCATCGGCAAAACCAATCTGTTGGAAGCCGTATCGCTGCTGTCGCCGGGGCGTGGGCTTCGTGGCGCCAAACTTGCGTCCATTCCGCGAAGGGCCACGAATGGCGAACAGGCTGCCAATTGGACGGTCTCGGCCACTGTGTCGCGTTCCGCCGAGGGAGAGTGGCAGATCGGAACCGGCTGCATGGCGAACGGAAATGGACAGCCGCGGCGCGTCTTTCACCTTAATGGTGCGCCGGCCGATGCCGGCGAAGTGGCGGAACTGACCCCGATCCTGTGGCTGACCCCTGCGATGGACCGGCTGTTTCTGGAAGGCGCGCAAATGCGGCGGCGCTTTCTCGACCGGCTGGTATTCGCCCTGGTCCCGAGCCACGCGCGGAAATCGGCGCGCTACGAGCGCGCCATGGCCGACCGCCTTCGCCTCCTGCGCGAGGGGACAAGGCGCGGTTCGTGGCTGGATGCGCTGGAAAAGACCATGGCTGAGGAGGGAAGTGCGATCAACGCCGCCCGGCACGAAATGGTCGAATGCTTGAACACTGAGCTGAACGCTCGGCGTGCGGAAGCCGCTTTCCCATGTGCCCGCCTCTCCCTTGCAGGCGAAACCGGCGATATCGCTGCCGATACCGCGGTGCTTGCAAAAGCGCTGAATGCATCGCGTGAGCGTGATCGCGACTCGGGCCGCACCCATTGTGGGCCGCACACCGCCGATCTCGAGGTCGAACACGTCGCCAATCGCAGCGACGCACGGGAATGTTCGACCGGCGAGCAGAAAGCGCTGCTGATTTCCATCGTGCTCGCCGACGCGTGGCTGAAGCGCAAATGTCACGGGGTTGCCCCCATGCTGCTGCTCGATGAAATCGCGGCACATCTTGACGCGCAGCGCCGTGCGGCGCTGTTCGACGAAATCGCGGCGCTGAATTCGCAGGCGTGGTTGACCGGTACCGACCGGCATCTGTTCGAGCCGCTCAGCCAAAATGCGGCCTTCGTCACGATCGAAAGCGGGAGCTTTATCACGGCGGGAGTGAGCGCATGATCCCGCTGCATCTGTCCTGGAATTACACGGCATCGCGGTGAGCGTATGAACGAAGTGCCAAAATCCAACAGCAATGGCGTTGCCGAGACCTATGACGCCGGCTCCATCAAGGTTCTCAAGGGCCTTGATGCCGTGCGCAAGCGTCCCGGCATGTATATCGGCGACACCGATGACGGCTCCGGCCTCCATCATATGGTCTATGAAGTCATCGACAATGCCATCGACGAGGCGCTCGCCGGATTCTCCGACCTGGTTGAAGTGGAACTGAATCCCGATGGTTCGTGCACGGTGCGCGACAACGGCCGTGGCATTCCGGTGGATATTCATGCCGGCGAAGGCGTTTCGGCCGCGGAAGTGATCATGACGCAGCTGCATGCCGGCGGGAAATTCGAGCAGAATGCGTACAAAGTCTCCGGCGGGCTGCACGGCGTCGGCGTCTCGGTGGTGAATGCCCTTTCGGAGTGGCTGGATCTGCGGATATGGCGCGACGGCAAAGAGCATTACATGCGCTTCCGTGACGGTAACCCTGTGTCGCCGCTGGCCGAGACCGGAGAAGCCAAAGACCGGCGCGGCACCGAGGTAACATTCCTGCCCAGTCCGAAAACGTTCAGCCGGACCGAATTCGATTTCGCAACTCTGGAGCACCGGCTACGCGAACTCGCTTTCCTGAATTCAGGAATCACCATCCGCCTCAGGGACCGTCGTGGCGTCGAAAAAAAGGAAGTGACGTTGAAATATGACGGCGGACTCGAAGCGTTTGTCCGCTATCTCGACCGCACCAAAACCGGGCTGATCCAACAACCGATCCTGCTCGCCGCCGACCGCGACGGGATCCGTGTCGAGGCGGCACTATCGTGGAACGATTCCTATCACGAGAACATGCTGTGCTTCACCAACACGATCCCGCAGCGGGACGGCGGCACGCATCTGGCGGGATTCCGTGCGGCTCTGACCCGAGTCGTGACGAAGTATGCGGACGAATCGGGGATCGGAAAAAAAGACAAGGTCCCGTTGACCGGAGAGGATTGCCGCGAAGGCCTGACCTGTGTGCTTTCCGTGAAGGTGCCCGATCCGAAATTCTCGTCGCAGACAAAGGATAAGCTCGTATCCTCGGAAGTGCGACCGGCGGTCGAAGGTGTCATACTGGAGCAGCTCGGCGGCTGGTTCGAAGAACACCCCTCCGATGCCCGCTCGATCGTGCAGAAAGTCATTGAGGCGGCGCAGGCGCGCGAAGCGGCGCGCAAAGCGCGGGAACTGACTCGCCGCAAAGGAGCGCTGGACGGCAGCTCGCTTCCGGGAAAGCTCGCCGATTGTCAGGAACGCGATCCGGCCAAATGCGAACTATTCCTGGTCGAAGGCGATTCGGCAGGCGGTTCGGCGAAACAGGGCCGCAATCGTTCCAATCAGGCGGTACTGCCCCTGCGCGGAAAGATCCTGAATGTCGAACGGGTCAAACCGGACAAAATGCTGTCGAGCCAGGAAATCGCCACCCTGATCACAGCGCTCGGGACGGGCATCGGAACCGACGAATTCAATCCCGACAAATTGCGCTACCACAAGATCATCATCATGACCGATGCCGATGTGGACGGCGCGCATATCCGCACATTGCTGCTGACATTCTTCTACCGGCAGATGAAGGAACTGATCGAACGCGGGCATATCTTTATAGCTCAGCCGCCCCTTTACAAAGCAAGCCGTGGCAAATCCGAACGCTACCTCAAAGACGAACGCGAGCTGGAAAATCACCTGATCTCAGAAGGCCTGAAAGATTGCCTGCTGACGCTGTTCAACGGCGAGACGATTGCCGGTGCCGATCTGCAGCGTCTGGTCGAACGGGCGCGTGTGGCGCGCAGTGCGCTGGACGGATTTCCGCGCCATTACCCGCGATTCCTGCTGGAACAGGCCGCGATCGCCGGCGCACTCAATCCCGAACTGCTGTCGGACCGCGAAAAAGCGGAGCAGGCGGCCGCCTATATTGCACACCGGTTGGACCAACTATCGGACGAAACCGAGCGGGGATGGAAAGGCGAACCGACCGCCGATGGCGGCTTGCGCTTCCGGCGCGAGGTGCGCGGCGTCACCGAAACCATTGCGATTGATGGCGCACTGATCGCGAGCGCAGATGCACGAAAATTGGACCGCATGGCGGGCGAGTTGCAGTCAACTTACCTCAAGGCCGGTGTTCTGAAGCGCAAGGACGATGCGTGCGAAGTGCGTGCCCCGTCGCAATTGCTTGATGCGGTGCTGGAGTGGGGGCGGCACGGGCTGTCACTGCAGCGCTACAAAGGCCTGGGCGAAATGAACCCCTCGCAATTGTGGGAAACCACGCTGGACGAGAACGCCCGCACTCTGTTGCAGGTGAGGGTAGAACACGCCGACGATGCCGACGATCTGTTCGCGAAACTGATGGGTGAGCTGGTCGAGCCGCGGCGGGAATTCATCCAGGAAAATGCGCTTAGCGTCGCCAATCTGGATGTTTAGAGGCTTGGCTTTTCACGCATAAGCAACCATGTTTGGGGCAAGAAATCCCCATCAAGGCAGACAATGGCTTCCCTGATCGATGCCGCCGGACGGCCGCTAAAAGTCAAAGCGTCTCCGGCCAGAACCGACGGACCGCAAGGGCCGAAGAAACCCGGCGCGGCGGGTGCACTGATCAAGGATTCGGGCCTTGAGACTTTCGCTGCCGACGTACTCGACACGTCGATGGAAGTGCCGGTCATCGTCGACTTCTGGGCGCCCTGGTGCGGCCCATGCAAGCAACTGGGACCGATGCTGGAACGGCTGGTGACGGAGGCCAATGGCGCCGTTCGTCTGGTCAAGGTGAATATCGACGAGAATCCCGAAATCGCGCAGCAACTGCGCATCCAGTCGATTCCGACCGTCTATGCTTTCAAGCAGGGGCAGCCGGTCGATGGCTTCATGGGAGCTATCCCCGAGAGTCAACTGCGTCAGTTCATCGAAGGGCTGGCGGGTCCGCTGCCTCCGGGCGCTGCGGAGGAAGCGGCTGACCTGCTGGCCGCCGGCGTGGACGCGCTGGCAAAACGCGACCTTTCGCGAGCAGCTCAGCTTTTCGGCCAGCTGCTGCAGGAAGATCCCGGGAATCCGAAAGCTGTAGCGGGGCTGGCGCGCTGTTATCTCGAAAGCGGCGATCTCGACCGGGCAAGGAAAACCCTCAAACTGGTGCGGCCCGACGGCGCTTCCGACGAGAGCTATCGCGCGGCAGAAGCTGAGCTTGCGCTGAAAGAACGCGCTGCAGCGGCCGGTGACGCCGGGCAACTCAACGCAAGGGTTGCGGCCAATCCGGCTGATCTTGCGGCGCGGTTCGACCTTGCGTTGGTGCTCGACGGCAGAGGCGCACGCGAAGCAGCGATCGATCAGCTACTTGAGATCATCCGGCGTGATCGCAAATGGAATGACGATGCGGCGCGCAAACATCTGCTGACCCTGTTCGATGCGATGGGGCCTGCCGATCCGCGTACGCTTGCCGGCCGCCGGCGCCTGTCATCTATCCTGTTTTCGTAGTCCATGTCCGCGCCGCGCCGCTACCGCAACACCGCCGACATGCCGCCGGTCATTCCGGTCTTTCCGTTGGCCGGAGTCGTGCTGCTGCCGCGCACGAGACTGCCGCTGAACATATTCGAACCGCGCTACCTTGCGATGGTCGATGCCGCGATGGACCAGAACCGTGTGATCGGCATGATTCAGCCGCGCGATCCGGCCGAGGAAAAGGCCAAACGGCCAGCGTTTGCGCAGGTCGGCTGCGCCGGGCGTATCACCGAATATGGTGAGACCGATGACGGACGATATCTCGTCACACTGACGGGAATTTGCCGTTTTCATGTCTCCAGCGAGCGTGAAGTATCGACGCCATTCCGGCAGGTTGCGGCCGACTACGCTCTGTTTTCGACCGATCTTCAGCAATCGGAGGATCCGCCGATCGCCCGTGAGCGGCTGCTGAATGCGCTCAAACCCTATCTTTCTGAGCGCGCAATGCAGACCGACTGGAAATCGGTCGAAGACGCGCCGGCCGAAACACTTGTCAATGCACTGTCGATGTTGTGCCCCTTTGCACCCGGCGAAAAACAGGCATTGCTGGAAGCACCAGGGCTGAAAGAGCGATCTGACGTGTTGATCGCACTGCTGGAACTGGCAAATGCATCGGCGACGCCGGCCGGCGGAACACAGTCGATAAACTGATGGAACCCATGGAAATCGATCCGAAACTGCTGGAAATTCTTGTCTGCCCGGTCACCAAAGGACCGCTGATCTATGACCGCGAACGGCAGGAATTGATCAGCAAGCGCGCCAATCTCGCTTATCCGATCCGTGATGGCATTCCCGTGATGCTGCCGGAAGAAGCACGCAATCTCGACGAGAACGAGCCGGCGTGAGTACACCCGAGCCGTGGCCGGCGGAATTGAGAGTGAACGCCGCCAAAGACCTCCTGAGCATCCGCTTTGACAATGGCGAGAATTATCCTTTGGCGGCGGAATATCTGCGCGTGGAATCGCCGAGCGCAGAAGTTCAGGGACATTCCGCGCAGGAACGCCGCTTCGTGCCGGGCAAACGCGATGTAAAAATCGCGACTCTGGAACCGATTGGCCATTACGCCGTCCGGATCATATTCGACGATGGCCATGATTCCGGTCTCTACACCTGGAGCTATCTCCGCGAACTTGGCCGCGAACGTGAAAAGCGATGGGGCACATATTTGCGTGGCCTTGCCGATCAGGGCCTCACCCGCGACTAGCCGTGCTAGAATGGTTGCCGCCGAGATTGCAGCGGGGGAAATCATGAGGCGGATCGCAATATTGATTGCCGCAGCGGTGATGACGAGTGGCGCCGCGCATGCGCAAATCGCCGTTGAAAAACTCGATCCCGGCCTGGATGCGCTGGTCGCGCCGGATACCAAAGTGGAAGTTCTGGTCCGCGATGAGTACGGGTTTTTCGAAGGGCCGGTCTGGCACCATGGCCGCGAAGGAGATTTTCTGACCTTCAGCGATCTGGTGCGCAACCAGGTCATCCGGCTCGATCCGCAGACCCATCAGGCTTCGACATGGCTCGCCGATGTCTGGAAGGGCAAAGACAGTTCGTCGGCGATCTCGTTCGAACGAAACGGCGAGAAATTCCTCCAGGTCGGCCCAAACGGCGAAACGCTGGACAAGCAGGGAAGGCTGGTATTTACGGCCATGGGTTCGGGCCGGATCATGCGGCGTGAGCCGGACGGACGCGTCACCGCGCTGGCGGACAAATTCGGAGGCCGCCATCTCAATGCGCCAAATGACCTCGTCATCCGCTCCGACGGCGCCGTATATTTTACCGACATCCGGAAAGGCTCGGTAACCACCGACGAAACGCCGCCCGAAGGCGTGCCGCACACCGGCGTCTATATGGTGAACAACGGCAAACTGACGCTGCTCGACGGTACACTCGATACGCCCAACGGAATCGCATTCTCACCCGATGAACGGGTGCTCTACGTCAACGATATCCGGCCGAAGAAAGTCTACGCCTATGATGTTCGGCCCGACGGCACGACCGCCAACCGGCGGCTGTTTATCGATATGACCACGGATAACCGGCCGGGTGCGCCGGACGGCATGAAGATTGATGTCCGCGGCAATGTTTGGGATTCCGGACCTGCCGGAATCTGGATCATTTCGCCTCAAGGCCGGCATCTCGGCACAATCCTCACGCCAGAGCGGCTGTCCAATCTCGCCTGGGGCGATGCCGACGCCATGGGGCTGTACACGACCAGCGGCACCATGATCACGCATATCCGCACCAGGATCCAAGGGATCAGGCCCTGACCTTGCAGAAACCGCGCGACGGACATTCGCGCCCGGGTGATGCCCGCGAGCGGCCGGACGCGGATTATCCCAGATTGTTCGGCCAGCGTAATCGGCGGCCGGTGATTACGGGCAGCAGGCGCGAACTGCGAGCCGATTTTTACGTCGCCGTACTGGAGGCGCCATGGTGGGCGTTTTTCTGCGGCCTGGCCGCGTTTTTTGGTCTGATCAACCTGGTGTTCACGGGCCTGTACCTGGTCGAATCGCATGGGCTTTCGAATGTGCGGCCTGGGTCATTCACTGATGCCTTCTTTTTCAGTGTCCAGACATTCACCACGCTTGGCTACGGTCAGGTTACGCCGATAACGATCTACACCAATACGGTCGCCACGCTTGAGGCGTTTGCCGGGGTGATGAATATCGCGCTCGCCGCCGGTCTGGTTTTTGCCCGTGTTTCACGGCCGCGCGCGCGGGTGCTGTTCAGCGGACCCGCGGTCATCACACCCTATGAAGGCGTGCCCACGCTGATGTTCCGGCTCGCCAACCAGCGCGGCAATCAGATCATGGAAGCGGAAATCAATGTGTCGCTCGCGCGCCAACATGTGACTCGTGAGGGACTGGTGATGCGGCGCTTCGATACGCTGAAGCTGATCCGCAACAAAACGCCGCTCTTTGCGCTATCCTGGACGGTGATGCACCCGATCGACGAGAACAGCCCGCTGCACGGCGCCAATCGCGCATCATTGGCCGAACAGCAGGCGGAGATCGTGGTCCTTGTCAGTGGCACCGATGAAACCTATGGCGCGAAAATATACGCGCGACACTCTTATATCCCGCACGATGTCCATTGGAACAAACGTTTTGCCGATATTCTTTCGCTCGGGGCGGACGGCCGGCGCATTCTTGATCTTCGCCGGTTTCATGACGTCGTCGAACCCGGGACTGAAATCGGCACGTAATAGTATTTACCGCACGCGCATTCCGGCCTTGCTGTCCCAGTGGAGTTCGCGGGCGAAGCGGGGCAGCGGCGCGTCCTGTGGGCCAATCGTGACACCATATTTCCAGTCCGGCGGACAGATCGCGATATAACGCGCATAGCCACCGGTGCCGCCCTTGAATTTCGGATAACCGATCGCCACCAACGCGCCGGTTTCGGGAACCTGGTCGAGATTGGCGACGCCTTCGGCCTGCGTATATCCGTGGTGCATCAGCCAGGCTTCGCCTTCAAGATTGGCTGTATCGTCCGTATCCAGAGGTTCATGTCCGTGCATCAGGATGTGCCGCTCTTCGTGCAGAAACTTGAGTGCTTCGAGCGTAACGCCCGGAAATCGCGTCTCGTCGGCAAGGCGTGGATCGGGCCAGCGCTTCGACCAGTCGGAGCGGATAAACACGACCGAGCCTTCCGGAATGCGTCCATGGCGCTGCTCCCAGCGCCCGATATCGGAAACCTGCATCTGGTAACCGGGATCGCGTTTGACTTCGGAAGCGATGGAAATCACCGCCAGCGGGCGCAATGTGTAGGTCGCCGGCAATTCATCAATCGCGGGAAATTCGGGCGCCCAGTGGGCCGGCGGGTCAAGCTGCGTGCCGAGCTGGTCGGTCTCAAGGTCGTAATGCGTCGCCTCAAAGCCATCCTCGCGATAAGTATAGGGCTTGCCGGTAAGCGCGTTGGTTGCGGGAAAGAAATGCGAACGGTGGAATCCGCGCCAGACCGGAATGGCGGGCGTAATGGTATGCGTCAGATCGACGTATTTCGCGTGCACCAGCACATCATCATAAACCTTCCACAATCCCGGCTGTGACGCGGGCGCCGGTGCCGACTCCGGGCGGGCCGCAACCAGCACCAGCGCGGCCACTGCGGCACAGCTGGCGGTCAGAAACCGGACTCTGTTCCCTGCCATGGACATCTCCCGATTGGCCGATTAGGTTCGCGCGCCATGCAACCTTTTACGACACTTACCGGCGTCGCCGCGCCCCTTCCGATGGTCAATGTCGACACCGACATGATCATTCCCAAACAATTCCTGAAAACCACCAAACGCACCGGCCTTGGCTCGGCACTGTTTTTCGAGCTCCGCACCCGGCCGGACGGGTCGCCAAACCCGGATTTCGTGCTGAACAAGCCCGCCTACAAGAACGCGAAACTGGTCATTGCGGGTGCCAATTTCGGCTGCGGATCGTCGCGCGAGCACGCACCATGGGCGCTTCTGGATTTCGGTATACGCTGTATCGTTGCACCGTCGTTTGCCGATATCTTTTACAACAATTGTTTCAAGAACGGCGTTTTGCCCATTGCCTTGCCCCAGGAGCAGGTCGACAGACTGATGGAAGACGCATTGCTTGGGGCCAATGCGGTCATCAGCGTCGATCTGGACCGGCAGGAGATCATCCGTCCGGACGGCAACCGCGTTCATTTCGATATCGACCCTTTCCGCAAGCAGTGTCTGCTGAACGGTTGGGACGATATTGGGCTGACAATGCGGCATGAAAAGGACATTTCGGATTTCGAGGCCCGGCGGCGCATCAGCGAACCCTGGGCCTGACGGACACGGTTCACCCTCCGGCCACAAACCGCGAGCGCAGCACTGCTCTGTGCAAGCAAAATTTCTCAAGGATTTCATGGAATGAGCCACAAAGTGTTATTGCTGGCCGGCGACGGCATCGGCCCGGAAGTCATGGCCGAAACCGAACGCCTCCTGGCCTGGATGCAGGCGCAACGCGGAATTCGCTTCGAGGCGGAACGCGGGCTGGTCGGCGGCGCAGCGCTGGCTGCGGAAGGCGTGCCGGTCAGCGAAGCGACCATGCGGCTCGCCCATCAGGCGGACGCGGTGCTGTTTGGCGCGGTCGGCGGTCCCCAATGGGACAACAATCCGTTCGATAAAAAACCCGAGCGGGGATTGCTGCGGCTGCGCAAGGACCTGGAGCTGTTTGCCAATCTGCGCCCTGCCATGTGCTTTGACGCCTTGAAGGATGCCTCCACGCTGCGGCCCGAAGTTGTGTCGGGACTTGACATTTTAATTGTCCGTGAACTGACGGGTGGCGTGTATTTCGGTGAGCCGAGGGGAATTATCGAGTTGAACGACGGCACGCGCCGCGCCGTGGACACCCAAGTCTATACCACAGGTGAAGTTCAGCGCATTGCGAGGGTCGCCTTCGGGCTGGCCCGCTTGCGCGCGAACCGCGTCGCATCGGCGGAAAAATCCAATGTCATGCACACCGGAGTGCTGTGGCGGCAGGAGGTTCAGAAGGTCCATGATGCGGAATTCAAGGATGTCGAACTGATGCACATCCTCGCCGACAACTGCGC
>JAGWSK010000315.1 GCA_028869355.1 Alphaproteobacteria bacterium
AAATGGCGAAATATGTCATGCGGATTCAGGTGGTCGATGATTTCTCGAAAATCGGCTTTGGCAAAGGCGGGTTTTGGGAAGACCGCGGCTATGAATGGTACGCCGGAATCTGACCGTTGTATCCACGCGGGTATAATGCATTGCGCCGCGGGCCTGTGGTAGCATAGCCGACGCGGTAAGCGCGGCCGTCCGGCCTATGCGCTGTTTTTCGGGCTTTCAGATTGGGAGACATTCGATGGTCACATTGAAGGTGAACGGTCAAACACACACGCTCGACATCGAGCCCGATATGCCGCTGCTATGGGCCATCCGTGACGAGATCGGCCTGACCGGCACCAAATTCGGCTGCGGCATCGCACAATGCGGCGCCTGCACGGTCCATATCGACGGAGTGGCAATGCGGTCCTGCTCAGTCACGGTGTCCAGCGCGTCGGGCAAGGAGATCACGACCATCGAAGGTCTTGCTTCACCGGATGGCAAGCTGCATCCGGTGCAGGCCGCCTGGATCGCCGAAGACGTGCCGCAATGCGGATATTGTCAGTCGGGCCAGATCATGGCGGCTTCCGCCCTGCTAAGACAAAAGCCCAATCCAACGGATGCCGATATCGACGGCATCACGAATATCTGCCGTTGCGGGACGTATATCCGGATCCGCCGCGCAATTCATCGGGCCGCGGCGACGAAGGCGTGATTCGCGACCACCACCACCAACGCTAACGGGAGATTCCCATGGGACACATTGATTCCGTTCGCGGCGAAAACGGTTTGTCGCGCCGCAAATTCATCGTCACCGGCGTGTCCGCAGCCGGCGGATTGGCACTGGGGTTCAGCTTCCCCGTAACTGCGAGTGCCCGGCCACTGCCCGCCCAACCCTGGAGCACTGAAGCAGTTGCGCCCGATGAAATCAGCGCCTGGATCGTGATCGATCCGGACGAGACCATCACCATCCGCATTCCGCATTCGGAAATGGGGCAGGGGGCGGCGACGTCCAATCCCATGCTGGTCGCCGAAGAGCTCGAATGTGACTGGGCGAAGATCAAGGGCGAATTCGCTTCGCCCAATCGCAATGTCCGCGAGAAGAATGTCTATCGCGACCAGAACACGGTTGGTTCCCGCGGCGTCGCAACCTCGTGGCAGTATTTGCAGCAGGCAGGCGCAAGCGCCCGGGCGCGACTGATTCAGGCGGCCGCGAATCGCTGGAATGTGCCGGCGTCGGAATGTGCGGCCGAGAATGGCGCGGTCATTCACAAGCCGAGCAATCGCCGCCTGACCTACGGTCAGGTCGCAGCGGACGCCGCGAAAGTCAAACTCGACAAGGAACCCGCAATTAAAACGCCCGATCAGTTCAAGCTGATCGGCAAGCCTTTGCCGCGTCTCGATACGCCGGTGAAGGTCAATGGCGAAGCCAAATTCGGTCTCGATGCCAAAGTGCCGAACATGGCCTATGCGGCCGCGATGTCGTGTCCGGTGCCCACCGGCACGCTGGCTTCGGTGGACGAGAGCGGCCTTGCCGGTAAGCGCGGCATCGTCAAAGTCGTAAAGCTGAAGGACGCCGTGGTGGTGGTTGCCGACAATACCTGGCGCGCCATGGAAGGACTGAAGGCGCTGAAGATCGCCTGGAATTTCGGCCCGGCGGGAAGCTCCGACAGCGCGCAGATGAAGCAGATGTATCGCGACACGCTGACCGAGCCGATGATCCAGGTGCGCGGCGATGGTGACGCCGCCGGCGCGCTGTCCAATGCACCGAAAGTCATTGAAGCATTGTACGAAGCGCCGCATCTGGCACATGCGCCGATGGAACCGCTGAACGCAACCGCGTGGGTGCAGCCGAATCGGGTTGATGTATGGATTGGCACGCAGACCGCGCTGGCGACACTGCAGCAGGCTTCCGAAGCATCCGGCATGAAGCAGGAACAGGTTTACATCCACAACGCCTATGTCGGTGGCGGCTTCGGGCGGCGCTCGAAGCACGACGAAATGGAACACGCCATTGCCGCATCGCGCGAAGTGGGACGGCCGGTGAAAGTGACATGGAGCCGCGAGCAGGATATCCGTGGTGATCGTTACCGTCCGCAGGCGGCGGCAAAATTCCGCGCCGCGCTTGGCCCCGACGGAATGCCGATCGCGGTCGAAGCCAAAGTCGCAGTGGGATCAATCAACCGTTCGGTCGGCCGTCCGACCGAAAACGGCATCGAGGGGCAGGCGGTCGATGGCATCGTCAACTCGCCCTACAAAATCCCCAATTTCTATGTCGGCGGCGTGATGAAGAACACGCATTTGCCGGTGCATTTCTGGCGTTCCGTCGGCGGATCGCAGAACTGCTTCTTCTATGAAAGCTTCATCGACGAACTCGCCCATGCGGCGGGGAAAGACCCGTATCAATTCCGCCGCGCCATGGTGGAGCGCAAGGATTTCGTCGGTGTACTGGAAGCACTGCACGACAAGAGCAACTGGACGAGCCGGCTGCCGCGTGGCCGCGGCCGGGGAATTGCAGTGGCGGAAAATCACGGCTCAGTCGTTGGCACCGTTGCGGAAGTGACGGTGGCCGATCGCGATCAGATCAAGGTCGACCGATTGGTCGTCGCGGTGGACTGCTATCATGTGGTCAATCCGAAGATCATCGAAGCGCAAATGGAATCGGGCGCGATGTTCGGACTTTCGGCCGCGCTTTGGGGCGAGATGACGGTGAAGGACGGCCAGGTGCAGGAACTGAACTTCGACAAATACCGCATTGTGCGTCAGGCCGAAGCGCCGAAAGTCGAAGTCCATCTGGTGCCTTCGGGCGGGCCGAAATTTGGCGGCATCGGCGAATGCGGTACGGCGACCATCGCCCCGGCGGTCGTCAATGCGATCTTTGCCGCCACCGGCAAGCGCGTGCGCGAACTGCCGTTGAAGAACGTCAAGCTGTCGCAGCTCGCGAGCCTATAAGGCTGAACAGTTTGTGGGGGGAGGCAGCGTCGCGCCTCCCCACGACAGCGCCGCGCGGGTAGCGCGCTCATGGCTTGCCTCGGCTGTGTGCCGGCGCAAATTCCCCGTCGCAAGGGAACCCGCAGCTTTCAGCTCAAACGATAATATCCTTAACTATTAGCCATTTGACCATGACACGGGCGAGGTTAATGTTAGCGGCCAGAGTCGATTCGCCGTGGGGGCGGCGTGGTGAATCGGACGCGTAGGAGCCGTTCGAGATGAGGCACGGTTACGGCAAATTTGCCGTCGTTATTCCCTTGGCGGGTCTGATTGCCGCCTGTGCAACTCCGGCAAGAATCCCGCCACCGATGGTCGCACGTGTCGGGCCGCCGGCCAGACCGGTGGCGCCGCCGGCCGTGCCGGCCGCACCTGAGCCGCACCCGGCGTACAAAGTCGGTGGCCCGTATCAGGTCAACGGCATCTGGTATTACCCGCAGGAGCAGCCGAATTACGATGCCACCGGAATCGCCTCCTGGTATGGTCAGGATTACCAAGGGAAGCCAACCGCGGACGGCGAGATCTTCGACATGAACGCGGTGACCGGCGCTCATCCAACCCTGCCGATGCCGGTCAATGTGCGCGTGACCAATCTGCAAAACGGCCGTTCGGTTGTCGTGCGCATCAATGACCGCGGGCCTTATGTGAATGGCCGCATCCTTGATGTGTCCGAACACGCGGCTGAGCTGTTGGGCTTTCGCGCCGACGGATTGGCGCGGGTGCGCGTCACCTTTCTTGGCCGGGCGGAGCTGAACGGTCCGGGCTTGGCCTCGCCGGCCGAAGAAACTCCGATGGCGATTGCCACCGCGATTCCTGCGGCTCCCGTAACCTCAGTGGAAGTCGGGATGTTGCCACCGGTCACAGGCGTGGCGATGGCCGCAGAAAAGCCGGTCGCTTCCTGACCCACGCCGGTAGAACAAATGATCCTGCCGCCTCTACCGGAAACCGTGGACGGGCAGGTGATCGAGATGCCGGTTCCGGCAACAACTGCACTCTATGTGCAGGCAGGTGCGTTTCTTTCGCTCACCAATGCCAATTATCTCGCTTCGCGGTTGAGCAGCGCGGGCGCAAAGGTGTCCACCGGGACCAAGGACGGGCGGCCGATTTACCGGGTACGAGTGGGGCCATTCCAGTCGGTGGATGATGCCGATGCTGCGCTGACCGAGATTGAAGGGTTGGGCCAGAACGATGCCGAGATCGTGGTCGATCCGGCGGGGTAGATCGGTCTGGGGTTTAAACGGGAAATTTATCCGCGCGATGCAAATTGCGTGCGAAAATGTTTTCTGAGTCCGGCAGTCTGCTCTTTCCGATTCAAATCCAGGAGGGCCATTGTGTCCGCTTTCCGTTTCGTAACTCCGCTGATGTTTGGCGCTGCGGTTGCCGCCGCGCCGGTCTTGTCCGCCGGCGCCCGCGCCGAAATCATGACCATCGCCAAACAGGCGATGATCTACGATTACGACACGGATGAAGCCTTGTTCTGCAAGGACTGCGATCAGCCGATGCCGCCATCATCGATGAGCAAGCTGATGACCGTGGAAATGGTCTTCCAGCGCCTCAAAGACGGCCGGCTGAAGCCTACCGACACGATGCATGTTTCGGAGACGGCATGGCGGCAGGGACAGAAGGACAACGAATCCAAGATGTGGGTGGCGTTGAATTCCGACGTTCCGGTCGATGACCTGCTGAAGGGCATCATCGTCCAGTCCGGCGGTGATGCCTGCGTCGTGGTGGCGGAAGCCCTGGGCGGAAGCGAGCCGGCATTCGCCGACATGGAGAATGCGCGCGCCAAAGAACTCGGGTTGACGCATTCCCATTTTGCCAATTCCAGCGGAATGCCCGATCCCGGCCAGTACATGTCGTCGGAGGACCTGGTCAAACTCGCGGCCCACATCATCCACGACTATCCTGAATACTACAAATATTTCGCGATCAAGGACTTCACCTGGAGCAATATCAAGCAAGGCAACCGCAACACGCTGATCGGCGAAAGCACCGGAGTTGACGGGCTGAAAACCGGGCACACCGACGCGGGTGGCTACGGCTCGATCATCTCGGCGCAGCGTAATGGCCGGCGCCTGATTGTGATCATCAACGGCATGAAGACCGAGCGCGAACGCGCGGAAGAGGCACGCCGGCTGCTCGATATCGGCTATCGCGAATTCAAGGACTACAGGATCGCCGGCAAGGGTGACGTCCTGGCCAGCGCCGAACTTTGGGGCGGCACGAAGGATCTGGTCGGCGTGACGGTGAAAGACCCGCTGAAGGTGATGCTCTCGGTCGATTCACGCCCGCAGTTGAAAGTCACCCTGCGCTATGACGGCCCGATTCATGCGCCCATTGCGGCGGGCCAGCAGATCGGAACCCTGATCGTTTCGGCTCCTGGAAGGCCCGACAAAGTCGTGCCTGCGGTGGCAGCCGAGTCGATTCCGGCCAACGGCTTGCTCGACAAGATGATGACCGGTTTACAGGCGCTGGTGTTCGGCGTCAGGGCGTGACCCCACGGGGCCGGTTCGTCACATTTGAAGGCGGCGAGGGCGCCGGCAAATCGACCCAGGTGCGGCTGCTCGCAAGCCGGCTCGAAGCTGCCGGCCGGCAAGTCATTGCCACGCGCGAGCCTGGTGGATCACCCGGGGCAGAAGCCATCCGCAAATTGCTCGTCGAGGGGGCAACCGATCGCTGGGCGCC
>JAGWSK010000316.1 GCA_028869355.1 Alphaproteobacteria bacterium
CCACAGCCGAATTTCGGGCCGTGCAGTCCAACGTCGTTCCTCAATGCGTAGAGTAACGGCATATCCGGATCATTGGTGTCGATCGCATGCAAACTGCCGTTGACGCGCAGATTCACAGTGGCCATGCCTGCCTCCCTGTTCGCGCTATTTTACAGCTTGTGAAGGCTGACGAACAGACCGCGATATGCGATGCTGGCGCGCTTCAGAGCCGGGAGGGACTCATGAAAACCTTAGCTATTGTTGCAGGACTCAGCATCGCGCTCGCAGTGCCGGTGATTGCCGCCGAAGCCGTGCGCTTTCCGCCAATGCCGGCCGACCAGTATTCCGCCCAGCAAAAGCAATTTGCCGATTTGATGAAACAACCGCCACGCAACGGCAACGTCGTGAATGCGCCGTTCAAAGTCTATTTCCGCAGCCCCGAATTCGGACTGCATGCCATTGGAATGTCGGATCATTTGCGCTGGGGAACGCAGTTCGACCAGAAGCAGACCGAATTCATCATCCTGCTCTCCGCCCGGCAATCCGACAGCGGCTATATCTGGCATGCGCATTATGCCCTCGCGATGAAGGCGGGATTGGACCCCGCCATTCCCGTGGCGATTGCAGCAGGGAAACGCCCTTCTGGCATGAGTGAGGATCAAAGGCTGCTCTATGACCTGATCACCGAAACCTACCGCGACCATGTCGTGTCGGACGCGACCTACGATGCGGCGGTGAAGCGCTTCGGCGAAAAGGGCGTAACGGACGCGGTTGGTCTTGCCGGCTATTACGGGATCACCGCCATGGCGCTCGCCGTCGCAAAGGCCACATATCCAGCGGGCCCTGAACCGAAGCTCGAAAACATCGCGCAAGTGTTCCCGAAATAGGAGCGAGAAACGAGGAGCGAGAAACGAGAGGCTCTCGCTCCTCGCTTCTAGTTTCTCGCTTCTCCGCCTGGGATTTTTCTCAATCCTGCAGAATCAGTTGGGCGGCTTTTTCCGCGATCATCATGGTTGGCGCGGCCGTGTTGCCCGATGTAACGCGCGGCATTACGGAAGCGTCGGCAATCCGCAGGCCCACGACACCACGGACACGTAAATCCGCGCCCGTGACGGCCATCGGATCGGTGTCGCCACCCATGCGCGCGGTGCCGGTGGGATGAAATATCGTCGTGCCGATATCGCCGGCGGCGTGTTCAAGCTCGGCGTCTGAATTCAAATGCGCACCGGGCCGGTGTTCTTCGGGCCGGTATTGCGCCAGCGCCGGGGCCGCGACGATACGGCGAGTGAGGCGAATCGCATCCGCGGCGACACGTCTGTCCTCCGGCGTCGCCAGATAATTGGTCACAATTCGCGGCGGATCGCGAGCGTCCCGGCTGCGGGCGTGAATCGAGCCGCGACTGGTCGGGCGCAGATTGCACACGCTGGCCGTGAAGGCCGGGAATGCGTGCATCGGATCACCGAACTTGTCGAGCGACAAGGGCTGGATGTGGAATTGCAGATTGGGCGTTTCATATTCGGGTGACGAGCGGGCAAAAGCGCCGAGTTGCGATGGCGCCATGGCAAGTGGCCCGCGCCGCCACAGTGCATATTCCAGCGACATGCCGGCGCGCTTCACGTGCGACCGATAATCGACGTTCATCGTACGGACGCCCGCAACTTTGTAGATCAGGCGCAGCTGCAGATGGTCCTGAAGATTCTCGCCAACACCTGAAAGATGCTGCACCACCGGAATACCGAGCGTGCGAAGGTGTTCACCATCGCCCACACCCGAGCGTTCCAGGATGGCAGGAGTGGCGACCGATCCGGCGCAAAGAATCACTTCTTTTGCCGCCGTCAGCGTCATTTCCGAGCCGCCGCGGATCAGGCGAATGCCGGTCGCACGCCGGCCGGCGAAAATCACGCGATCCGCTAAAGCGCCTGTGATGATGTGGAGATTGGTCCGTTTCGCTGCAGGTCTCAGGAACGCGCGTGCCGCGGACAACCGGCGTCCATTGATCTGGTTCACGTGAAAATAGCCGCAACCGGAATTGTCGCCGCGGTTGAAGTCACTGGTGGCCGGAATTGCGCATTCGCCGGCCGCATGGGCGAAAGCGTCAAGAATCTCCCACCGCATGCGCGGAGTATCGACATGCCATTCACCGCCGGCGCCATGCAGCTCCGATTCGCCGGCAAAGTGATCCTGCATTTTGCGGAAATGCGGCAGCACATCGCTCCAGCCCCAGCCTGAAAGGCCCAATTGCCGCCAATGATCGTAATCGGCCGACTGACCGCGCATATAGATCATCGCATTGATGGCAGACGAACCGCCCAGCACCTTGCCGCGCGGATAGGCGAGGCTGCGGCCGTTCAATCCGGGATCCGGTTCGGTGCGGAACATCCAGTCGGCGCGCGGATTGCCGATCGCGAACAGATAGCCGGCCGGAATATGGAACCAGATCCAGCGGTCGCGCCCGCCGGCCTCGATCAGCGCCACGCGTTTTCGCGGATCGGCCGAGAGCCGGTTGGCGAGCACGCATCCCGCCGATCCCGCACCGGCGATGATGTAGTCGAATTCCGCTGCCGCATTCATTCTTAATGATAATGCCGCAAAACCTGGCGCGGGGAACACCGTGCAGCACCGGGCGGCGATTGACTGAACCGGGTCTTTGACCAAGAATC
>JAGWSK010000317.1 GCA_028869355.1 Alphaproteobacteria bacterium
AGCCGTTGCACGCCGCGAGGTCGCCATTGCGGTCGATGTCGGCGTGGGAAAGGGTAAGGCGCGGATTTGGACGTGCGACCTCACCGAAGGCTATATCCGCATCAACGGATCGTACCGGAGTTGACGGCGCCGTATCGCCTGCTGCTGGTGGCCGCCTGCGCGCTGATCGATGATTGGAAACGCATCCTCATTGCCCAACGTCCCAAAGGAAAAAAACTCGAGGGGCTCTGGGAATTTCCCGGAGGCAAACTCGAACCCGGAGAGTCGCCGGAGCAAACCCTGGTCCGCGAACTCGACGAAGAGCTCGCGATCCAGATCGATCCTTCAAACCTCACCGCTCTGACCTTCGCTTCGTATCACTACCCGGAATTCCATCTGCTGATGCCCTTGTTCGTTTGCCGTCACTGGCGTGGCGTGCCGAATCCACTCGAAAATCAGGCAATTGCATGGGTTTCAATTTCAGACTTGCTGCGCCCGGACTCGGCTTATCCGATGCCACCGGCCGATACCCCATTGATTCCAGCCCTTCGCGATTTCCTCGAAACTTGAAGTGACTCGTGCCGAGTCATGATTTGGGCTGCTTTTCCCTAAGCGCATCAGCGAGCCGGGCCTTTGCCGATCCTGGCGGCAATGGTTTTTGCTGGCTGTCATGCGGCGCCCAGCCAATGAGATAGACGATGTCAAATGTGGCGGGCACGCGGCCCTGACCATCTCCAAAACTCTGGGCGTATTCCGCAAGAACCGCATGCAACAGCCTGCGTGACACGAAATTTGGCCGGCGCTGAACCAGGACATTGGTTTCACCAAGTGCGCGCAAATCGAATAACAGCCGCATGGGATCGCGATAGCGAACTACGGTCCGGTCAATATCTGCGACCGGAAGCGCAAAGCCCGCACGCTGGAGCAAGCCGCCGAGATCGCGCACATCGGCAAATGGTGCGACGCGTGGCGATGCCCCGCCGGCGGTCGCCGCTTCCGCCGCGGCGAATGCGAAGCGCAATTCGCGCAGAGTCTCGCCGCCAAACAGCGTGGCCAGAAATACCCCGTCCGGCTTCAGTACACGGCCTATCTGGATCAGCGCACCAGGCAGATCATTCACCGAATGCAGCGACATTATGCTTGTCACGAGATCGAATGTCTCATCGGCGAACGGAAGATATTCATCATCGGCGATGACATCCGCTGCTGCCGCGTCAATTCCCGCACGCGTCCAGGTATCGGCTGCACTCCGCAAATGAGCAAAGCTCTGCGGCCGGGAATTGAGATCGAGCGCATGTGCAAAGCGCCGATTGATCGAAGCGATGCGCGCGGCAACCTGCTCCGCCGTTTCGTTCAACAGCAACAGGTCAGGTCCTGTTTCAAACGCACGCCGGCGCCGCCGGCGGTAGGCCCGTCGATCGAAAATCCTGTGCGGCTGCGAGGCACTCATGCGACTAGTGTCGTGGTTTCGAAGTTCGCATGATTCCGATATAGAACGCGCTTTGCGAACTTCGAAACCAAAACGACACTAAATTCAATAATTTTGTCAGTGTCCTTCCCGCCTCCGCTGAAAGCTTCGGCGGGCGCGAAGCGGAACACCTGGTCCGCCGAAGTCTTGACGAAGGCGGATCGATCTGAAATTCGCATCGATGCTGATATAAAGATCAAGCGAATTTCAGAATCGGGACACTGGCGTTACGCAATGAATGCCGACGCACGAACAAGCAGGCTGCAAAGCAATCCCGCGCGCCGCATGGGGCGCGCTTTGCTCGACATCTTTTTTCCGCCACTCTGTATGTCGTGCCGCAAACGAGTCGCCGAACCGCATGCTCTTTGTCCGGCATGCTGGTCGGTGATTTCATTCATCGCAGGAGCCGTTTGCGCCAAATGCGGTACTCCATTCGAATCCGATCCCGGTGGTGAGACGCTATGCGGACCGTGTCACGCCAATCCGCACAGCTTCGACCGGGCGCGGTCATTATTCAAATATGACGATGCCTCCAAGGGGCTGATCCTCGGTTTAAAACATGGCGACCGCCTGGACCATGTTCCTGGTCTTGCCAGCTGGCTTGGCCGAACCGGAGCGGAACTGCTGAACAGTGCCGATATCATCGTGCCAGTTCCGCTGCACCGGTGGCGGCTGTGGAAGCGTCGTTACAACCAGGCTGCCGTGCTTGCCGACCAGCTCTCTCGCTGGTCGGGAAAGCCGCACACTCCATGGCTTTTGGAACGCACGCGACCTACACCCAGCCAGGGCGAAATGATCTCTGCAAAGGCACGGCGCCGCAATGTTCTGGGTGCATTCAAGGTCCCGTCGAAATTCCGTGAGAATCTGTGTCGAAAGAAGGTCTTGCTCGTCGACGACGTGTTCACGACGGGAGCCACGCTCGATGCTTGTGCCCGCGCGCTCAAGCGGGCAGGAGCGGCAAGGGTGGAGGTGCTGACGCTTGCGCGGGTTGTCAGGCCGGGCTGACGCCATATATCAATGGGGACATGGCAAAAGTCGTCATTTATACCGCCCAGTACTGCCCTTACTGCGTACAGGCCAAACGGTTGCTGAGGGAGAAAGGCGTCCAGTTCGACGAAATCGATGTCTCGAATGATTCCGAACTGAGGCGGGGAATGGTCGAGAAAGCCGGAGGCCGGATGACAGTCCCGCAAATTTTCGTCAACGATAATTGGATTGGCGATTGCGATGGGATCTACGCGCTCGATCGGGCAGGACAGCTCGATGCACTTTTGGATCCGTCATGACCGGCCGCAAATTTCGCGCCGCCTGCGTGCAGCTCCGCTGCAGCGAGGACTTCGGCGAAAATGTCTACAACGCGTCCAGGATTATCCGGGACGCGCACCGGGCGGGTGCCGAGTTCGTGGCGACTCCGGAAAATACCGGCCTCATGGCTGCCGATGCCGGCGCGAAGCTTGCTCTGTCGAGGTCTGAGAAAGACGACCCTGGTTTACCGGCACTTTGCGCCGTCGCTGAAGAACTCGGGATTTGGCTGCTTGCCGGTTCACTTGCGATCAAGCTTCCGGACGGGAAAACCGCGAACCGGTCCTATCTGATCGGGCGCGACGGGCGTATCGCAGCACGTTACGACAAGATTCATCTTTTCGATGTCAATCTGCCGGGTGGCGAGAGCTATCGCGAATCAAACACGGTGAGTGCCGGCGGCCAGGCCGTGATTGCCGATTTGCCCTGGGGTCGCATCGGAATGTCAGTCTGTTACGATTTGCGTTTTCCGCATCTCTACCGGATGCTGGCCAAAGCCGGCGCCGAAATCCTGGGCGTACCTTCGGCCTTTACCGAGACCACGGGGCGGGCGCATTGGCACGTGCTATTGCGCGCGCGTGCAATTGAGAACGGCTGTTTTGTCATCGCACCCGCGCAGGGCGGAAAGCATGCCAATGGCCGCAGCACTTATGGCCACAGCCTGATTGTCGGGCCATGGGGCGACATTCTGGCTGAGGCAGACACCGATCCGGGCTTTGTCCTGGCCGAGATAGACCTGGAAGAATTGGCGGCGGTGCGCGCCCGCGTGCCGTCACTGCAGCACGACCGCCCGTTCAGCGCGCCCGACATGGCATTTGGGAAATTGCCGCATTGATCATTTATCGACTTGTTTGCTCATCCGGTCATGAATTTGAAGGCTGGTTCACAAACAGCGCGGTGTTCGACGAACAGGCGGCGAAGCACGTATTGGATTGCCCCGTCTGCGGCGACACGGACGTAACCAAAGCGATCATGGCACCCGCGATCGGCAAGTCCACTGAGCGGCCGCCTGAGCCTTCCGTTCAGAACGCTCAACCGGATCACGGCAAAATTCGCCAGTTCATGGCGGGATACCGGAAATTCATCGAAGCCAATGCCGAATATGTTGGCACGAAATTTCCCGAGGAAGCGCGCAAAATCCATTACGGCGAAGCCGAAGAGCGGCACATTTATGGCGAAAGCACCCTGAAGGAAGCGCGCGAACTTGTGGAAGAAGGCGTCGAAATTGCGCCGGTACCGCCGGATCCCGAGGACCTTAATTAATTAGCTTTTCGCAGCGACCATGACGTAATTCACGTCGGTGTCGGTGCTCAGACGCCAATCCCATTGGAGTGGATCAAACATCATGCCCTGGGTGCGCACAATGCCGAGTCCGGTGCGTTCGAGCTGCGCGCGCAATTCTTGAGGCGTCAGGAACCGGTGCCAGTCATGTGTGCCTGCGGGCAACCAGCGCAACACGTATTCCGCACCGAATTTCGCCAGCATCAGGCTCTTCAGCGTGCGGTTCAGAGTGGCGACGAACATCAGGCCGCCGGGATTGATCAGAGCGGCGCAGGCGTGGAGAAAATCGGGAACACTGGCAACGTGTTCGACCACTTCCATGTTCAGAACTACGTCGTAGCGGGATCCCTCGAGCGCCAGCGACTCCGCTGTCCCGGTGCGGTACTGAACGAATAAATTCTGTTCCTGCGCATGCGCGGCTGCTGTCCTGATATTTTTTTCAGCTGCATCCACGCCGGTGACCTGAAATCCCATCCGTGCCATCGGCTCCGTCAGCAATCCGCCGCCGCAGCCGATGTCGAGCAAGGTCAACCCGTCGAATGGCTGCAAGGCGCGCGCGTCACGGCCGAAATGTTCGGCAGCGGCCGAACGGATGAAGGTCAACCGCACCGGATTGAATAAATGCAGGGGGCGAAATTTGCCCCTGGGGTTCCACCATTCCGCGGCAAGCTGCGAAAAGCGCTCGACTTCACGCTCATCCACCGAAGGTGATGAAGCAACTTCGATCGGCAGTTCTCGCCCGCTCAAAAGCCGTTGTCGCCGGTTAAACCCGCGTCTATGTATGGCCGGCAACCGGCCCGCACCAGCGCATAAATGTCAAAAATCGTGATGAAATTCGGGGGGACTTCGGTCGGTGATATCCCCCGTATTCGCAATGTCGCGAAACTGGTGCAGCGCGAGTTCGAGCGAGGGCATCAGGTTGCTGTCATCGTCTCGGCTATGGCCGGCGAAACCAACAAACTCGTGGCGTGGACACGTGAACTGTCGCCGCTTCACGACGCCCGTGAATATGACGTGGTAGTGTCGTCGGGCGAGCAGGTGACCGCGGGATTGCTTGCTGTGGCATTGGCCACAATCGGAGTTCCTGCCCGGTCCTGGCTTGGTTGGCAGGTGCCGATCCGGACCTCCTCGATGCATGGGTCAGCGAGAATCATGGCGATCGAGCCCGACTTGCTCAATCAACGCATTGCCAATGGGCAGGTCGCCGTTGTCGCCGGGTTTCAAGGCATTGCGACCGACCAACGAATAACAACGCTTGGCCGTGGCGGTTCTGACACCAGCGCGGTAGCCCTGGCCGCGGCGCTTAAGGCCGATCGCTGCGATATATACACCGATGTTGACGGTGTCTACACAACGGATCCGCGGATCACGTCGCGTGCCCGGCGGCTCGAAAAGATCGCATATGAAGAGATGCTCGAGCTGGCATCCCTGGGTGCGAAGGTGCTGCAGACGCGCTCGGTCGAAATGGCCATGGTGCATCGTGTGCCGGTTCGGGTGCTCTCGACCTTTGACGCCGATAACGGCGGTACACTTGTTTGCGACGAGGAAGACATCGTGGAAAAAAATCCGGTGACGGGTATCGCCTACACCCGGGACGAAGCAAAAATCACGCTGTTGCGCGTTCCAGATCAGCCGGGGGTCGCGGCGGCAATATTCGGGCCGTTGGCCGATGCCGGGGTCAATGTAGACATGATCGTGCAGAACGTGTCCGAAGACGGCCGGCGCACGGATTTGACCTTCACAGTGCAGCGTTCCGAACTTGATCGCGCGCTTGCCGCCATCCGGGAAGCGGCGCCGCAGATTGGTTATAAAGACCTGATTTCGGACGCCGGCGTCGCCAAGATTTCGATCATTGGGATCGGTATGCGTGCCCATCCCGGCGTGGCGCAGACCATGTTCCGCACGCTTGCGCAGAAGGGTATCAACATCCAGGTGATCTCAACCTCGGAGATCAAGGTGAGCGTTCTGATCTCAGAGGATTATGTGGAACTCGCGGTTCGCGCTTTGCATTCGGCGTACGATCTCGATGCGGCATGACTTATGCTTCAACCTGACTTGCACGAACCGCGAAGCCCGTGCACAAACGGGTGGTCGCGCTTGAGTGCCGGCAAAATGGGCATGCACAACCGAATCCGAGGCATGGTAAGGAAGACCACCTGATGCCGCCGCAACTCGTCGCCGGCGGCCCAAGGGTTCTTCTGCGCCGCCTGCGCGAGATTATGGCGGAGCGGCAAAGTGCTCAGGCCCGGCTGGACAAACTGGTCACAGTGGTCGCCTCCAACATGGTTGCGGAGGTGTGCTCCATCTATCTCCGCCGCGCCGGGGGCGAACTGGAGCTGTTTGCCACCGAAGGTCTCAACCGCGAGGCCGTCCATCGCACTCGTCTCAAACCGGGTGAGGGACTCGTCGGGTTGGTGGCGGAAAATGCCGCGCCTCTCAACCTGTCGAATGCATCGGAGCATCCGAGCTTTTCCTATCGGCCCGAAACCGGGGAAGATCCTTACCGGTCGTTCCTGGCAGTGCCGATCGTCCGCGGTGAACGGGTGTTTGGAGTGCTCACTGTCCAGAATCGTACGGCGCGGCACTACGAGGAAGAGGAGGAGGAAGCTCTCGCGACCATCGCCATGGTGCTGGCTGAGGTTGTGGCGCAGGGGACGCTGGTCGATCTCAGTGAACTGGATGAAACCGAACTCTCGCCGACGAAGCCTGCGCTCCTGCAAGGCGAAGGTTTGTCCGAAGGACTCGCAATCGGGACGGTCTTCCTGCACGAACCAAGGGTGAAGGTTGAGCGCATGATTGCCGATGACCCGGCGGCCGAACTGCGCCGCCTGGAGGACGCGCTCGAAGCCCTGAGTATTTCCGTCGATGCGATGCTCGAGTCCCCGGAGCTGGAGCTGACCGGCGATACGCGCGAAGTGATTGAGGCTTATCGCCTTTTTGCGAATGATCAGGGCTGGCGGCAGCGCCTTATGGACGCCGTCCGCTCCGGACTGACGGCGGAGGCCGCGGTGGAGCGCGTGCAGGACGAGACACGCGCCCGCATCTCACGCACCGGCGATGCCTATTTGCGCGAAAGGTTGCACGATTTCGAAGATCTCGCGCGCCGCCTGGTGAGGCATCTGGCGAAATCGGACGGACAAAGCGAAGCGTTGCCGGACCAGGCGGTAGTGGTCGCGCGAGCAATGGGTCCTGCTGAGCTGTTGGACTATGGACGCAATCGCATTGCCGGCCTGGTGGTGGAGGAAGCAACCCAGACATCGCATATCGCGATTGTGGCCCGTTCCATGAGCGTCCCGCTCATCGGCGGCGTCGAGGGCATCGCGGATTTGGCCCGCTCGGGAGATGCCGTCGTCGTCGATGCGGAAAATGGCGAGGTTCGCATCCGTCCCCCGAAAGAAGTCATCAACGTTTACCGCGGCAAACAAGCATTGCTCGCGCAGCGCGTGGCGCAGTTTGCCGCGATTCGAGACGAGCCTGCGGTGACCCTGGATGGTGTCCGCGTCAGTCTGAACATGAATGCAGGTCTGCTGCTGGATCTGCCACATCTGGCCGATTCAGGCGCCGATGGAATCGGTCTGTTCCGCACCGAACTGCAATTTCTGATCGGGGCGAAAATGCCGCGCTTGGCCGATCAGATCGCGCTTTATCGGCAGGTGCTGGACGCCGCCGGCGGCAAGCCGGTCGTGTTCCGCACACTCGATCTCGGAGGGGACAAAATTCCGAGCTACAGCCGGACAGTACGGGAAGAGAATCCGGCAATGGGGTGGAGAGCAATCCGGATCGCCCTCGATCGCCCGGGATTGCTGCGCTACCAGCTGCGCGCCCTCATCACCGCCGCCGATGGCCGGTCATTGCGGGTCATGCTGCCGATGATCGCTGAAGTCGATGAATTCGAAAGGGCACGGGCGCTGATTCGCAAGGAACTGGATCGCGCCGGGCGGGTGGGCTTGAAATTGCCGCAGGACTTGCAACTCGGCGCCATGCTGGAAGTGCCCTCGCTGGTATTCGGTCTCGAGCAGATGCTGTCATCTGCGGATTTTATTTCGCTGGGCTCGAATGATCTGCTGCAGTTTGCCTTCGCTTCAGACCGCACCAATCCGAATGTTGCCAGACGATACGATACGCTCTCGCCCACCGTCCTGAATCTGCTGCGCCATATAGCGACAACTGCCCAGGCGGTGAAGCGGATGCCGTCGATCTCGGTCTGTGGGGAAATCGCCGGGCGTCCTCTGGAGGCCATGGCCCTGGTCGGACTTGGCTTCACGTCGCTGTCGATGCAAGCCTCGACGATTGGGCCGGTAAAAATGATGATTCGCGAGCTTGATACGCGTTTGCTGAGGCCGATGCTGCTGGAGCTTTGCCGTAGCCGGGCGAAGAGTATCCGCGCCGCCCTAGCGGAATTTGCCGAACGGCGCAAAGTTCCGATTGGCCGCGGTTGAAATGCACGATGGATTGACCACTGCGGGCTTTTTGATCGGCGTTCCTTCTGGTAATTAAATTTTTACGCTGTCTGCAGGCGAATGTGAAACCATTACCTGCGATATTAAAAATGCAGTGGCTGTGTTGCCCGGCCACGGGGAAATAGGCGAACAAGGGTTATGGCAAAAATTACGCGCCTCACGCTGGACCAGACCAGCGGTTTCGAACGCCGGCGGTTGCATCTGTGCGAAATCTCCGAAGATTCGGATGTGCCTCTGGAAACTGTTGGCCAGGATTTGCGCAAGGTGCGGCTGAGGAAGGGCGAAGATCTCGCGACCATCGCCGCCATATTGAAGATCCGCAAGGACCAGCTCGAAGCCTTGGAAGAGAGCAATTTCGATCTCTTACCGGGGCGGGCGTACACGATCGGATTCGCCCGTGCCTACGCCCAGTATCTCGGGCTTCATCCGGGTGAATGCGTCGAGCGGCTCAAAGCCGAGATTGCCGGAACGACTGAGGTCAAGGAGCCCGTGATTTCCCCGCCGCCAGAAACCAGGATGCCGCAGGGCGGAATCGTATTGGCAGTATTCCTCACGATCGCCTTTGTCTATGTCGGCTATTACGTCGTGGTTGCGATCGGCCGCACGCACACACCTTCAGTGACCCCGGTTCCGGCGCGCCTTTCCGAGATGATCGAACCGAATTTGCTCCCGCCAATACCGCAACGGGTTGCGGGAGAACCCGCAATCACGCAATTATCTGCCCGGCCCGGAGAATCGGCTCAAGGCCACCTATAGGACCGCCGGGTTGCGGCGGGCCGCAAACTTCGGCAGGTGAAAGCATGAGCGTCCGTCCGTATCGCGATATTATGCGGCGGAAATCGCGGCAAATCCGTGTTGGTTCAGTGCCGGTCGGTGGTGACGCGCCGATTACGGTCCAGTCGATGACCAACACGCTGACCTCGGATGCCCGCGCGACCATCGCGCAGGTGAAGCGGCTGGAGGACGCAGGCGCCGACATTGTGCGGGTATCATGTCCAGACGAGGGTTCGACCAAAGCATTGAAGTCGATCGTCGCCGCAGCCCGGGTTCCGATCGTGGCCGACATCCACTTCCATTACAAACGGGCCATTGAAGCTGCGCAGGCGGGCGTCGCTTGCCTGCGGATCAATCCCGGCAATATCGGTTCGCAGGAGCGCGTGCGCGAAGTGGTCAGGGCTGCAAAGGACCATGGTTGCTCAATGCGAATCGGCGTGAATGCCGGTTCGCTCGAACGCGATCTGCTCGAACAATATGGCGAACCCTGCCCCGAAGCGATGGTGGAAAGCGCCCATCGCCATATGCGCATACTCGAAGACAATGACTTTTTTGAATTCAAGGTCAGCGTCAAGGCATCCGATGTGTTTCTCGCCGTAGCAGCGTATCAGCAGCTTGCCGACACCTGCGATTATCCGCTCCACCTCGGCATCACCGAAGCGGGGGGCATGATTCCCGGCACCGTGAAATCCTCCATCGGTATGGGAATGCTGCTGTGGTCGGGAATCGGTGACACCATCCGCGTTTCGCTCTCCGCCGAACCGGAAGAAGAAATACGCGTCGGGTTCGACCTGTTGAAATCGCTCGGGTTGCGCCACCGCGGAGTGAACATTGTGTCCTGCCCATCCTGTGCGCGTCAGGGATTTGACGTCATTCGCACAGTGTCGGTGTTGGAGGACCGCCTTAAACACATCGCGACGCCGATGTCGCTTTCGATCATCGGCTGCGTCGTGAACGGTCCTGGTGAAGCGCGCGAGACCGATATCGGATTTACCGGCGGCGGTGCGGGGGCCGGCATGATCTATCTCAATGGAAAGCCGGTTTATAAACTGGAAAATGTGGCGCTGGTCGATCACGTGGTCGAACTGTGCGAGAAGAAAGCTGCGGAAATCGAAGCTTCACGCAATTCCGCCGGACAGCAGACTGCTGCCGAATAGCGTGCGACCAGCCTTTAGTGCAGGTTCCGACCAGGTGGAAACCTGCTCCAGGCTGGTCAATTCCATTCGGGAAAGGATGAGATTTGCGGCAGCGCCGCACGACAGCAGATAACAACGAATGATTCCGGAAGCCAAACTCGAACGCGTGCTGGACCGCTTCCATGCGATCGAAGCGCAATTGATGGCAGGCCATACGTCTGAATCCGCGACATTGTCCAGGGAGCATGCGCAACTTGCACCAGTCGTCAATGCCATCACTGCTTACAAGGCTACGCGTGATGCAATCACTCAAAACCGGCAGCTCCTTGATGATCCAGCCCTCGATGCTGATCTGAAGACGCTGGCAAATGAGGAGCTCCAGGATTTTAACCAGCGTTTTCCGGAGCTCGAACGCGATCTGCGCCTGCTGCTGCTGCCCAGGGATTCGGCCGACAATTCAAGCGCAATTATCGAAATCCGTGCCGGAACCGGAGGCGAGGAAGCATCGCTGTTCGGCGGGGATCTGCTCAAAATGTACACCCGTTTTGCCCAGCTTCAGGGTTGGAAAACCGAACTTCTGTCGCTTAGCGAATCCGACCTCGGGGGCGTGAAGGAGGCGGTGCTGTCGGTTGAGGGCGAAGGTGCCTATGCCCGGCTGAAATTCGAATCCGGCGTGCACCGGGTTCAGCGTGTGCCTGTAACCGAAGCATCAGGGCGGATTCATACTTCGGCGGCGACGGTGGCAGTGTTGCCTGAGCCGGAAGATGTCGACGTCAGTGTCGATGATAAGGACCTTCGTATCGACGTTTATCGCGCCAGTGGTGCGGGTGGGCAGCACGTCAACAAGACGGAATCCGCGGTGCGCATCACCCACATCCCGAGCGGAATTGTGGTTGCGATGCAGGAAGAAAAGTCGCAGCACAAGAACCGGGCCAAGGCGATGAAGATTCTCAAGGCCCGCTTGTTCGAAGCGGAAAGGGAACGGACAGAACGCGCGCGAGCCGAGGAGCGCAAGGGATTGGTCGGTTCCGGCGACCGTTCGGAGCGAATCCGAACCTACAATTTTCCACAAGGACGCGTCAGCGACCATCGCATCAATCTCACTTTGTACAAGCTTGATCGCATACTTGCAGGAGATGATCTCGGCGAAATCATCGATGCTCTCGTGACGGAGGATCAGGCCAATCGTCTTGCGGCAGAGGCCGATGCGGTATGATTGGAGATGTCGCTGCGACGGTCGATTCCGGCAGGCTTCTTGACGAAGCAGCGGTGCAATTGCGCCGGGCAGGTGTCGAGTCGCCGCGGCGCGAAGCGCGGCTGCTGCTTGCACACGCGATGGGTGCGTCCGCGCGCGAAATCGCGACCGGACGAATCGCGATCCCGCAAAAATCCGCGGAAATATTTTCCGCGCTTCTCCACCGTCGCTGCCGGCGGGAGCCGTTCGCGTACATCACCGGTACGCGGGAGTTTTGGAGTCTCGCTTTTACGGTTTCGCGCGAGGTCCTGATTCCACGGCCGGAAACCGAAACGCTCATCGAGTCTGCCTTGCGTCAATTTCCGTCTCGCGACGCTGCATTGCGGATACTTGATCTGGGCACGGGTTCCGGATGCCTGCTGCTTGCCTTTCTGTCGGAGAAGCCAAATGCGACCGGCCTGGGCGTGGATCTTTCGCAGGCTGCGGTTCGGCTTGCCGCTCATAACGCGCGCGGCTTGTCGCTGGAACGGCGCGCGCACTTCATCCAAAGCCACTGGACAGCGGCGATATCTGGAGTTTTCGACGTTGTTTTCGCAAATCCACCATATATTCCGGCCGGAGAATTTGCCGGACTGGCGGCCGAAGTCGCGCAGTATGAACCGCGGCTGGCACTTGATGGTGGAGCGGACGGTCTGCGCGCTTACCGCGAGATCGCAGCCGGATTGCCGAGCTTGATGGCGCCGGGCGCAACGCTGTTCGTGGAAGCCGGTTATGGTCAAGCCACGGATGTTCGCAGGATATTCGCGGCGGCCAAGTTTCAGCATCAGGATACGGTGTGCGATCTCAGCGATATTCCGCGTTGTGTTGTCATGCGCATGAACGTGTAAAAAGGGTTGCCAATCCCGCCCTGAAGCGGCTAGTTTGCGCCCCGCTTGGGATGCGAGGCGACCGGCCGCCGCGATGCGGAGCGGCCCGGTGGACGCCGGAAGGCGTCGCCCTCGCGAAATGAGAACTCAAACGCGCCAGAAGTCACATACCGGAAATCGCGCGCGTGCGAGCTTTTAGGAAAATTGCGTTGCGTACAGGATTACAGCATTGAGGACACGGATAATTCCGATGTGCAAACGGGACTGTTTCGCTTTGCAACCCGTACAATCGAAATCCAGAACCGAGGGGTAAACGTGAAACGTTCGCGTGGACGCGGCCGCCGGCCGCAAAACAATCACAGCAGGGCATTCGATTCGACGGGACCGGACGTGAAAATCCGGGGCACGGCATCGCATGTCTACGAGAAATATCTCCAGCTTGCGCGCGATGCGGGCTCGGCCGGCGATCGCGTCATGGCCGAGAACTACCTTCAGCATGCGGAGCACTATTTTCGCATTCTGCTGGCCCAGGGAATCCAGCCCGGCCAGCAACAGAATCCGCCGGGGCAGCAGCCCAACGCCAACGGCGACGGCCGCGTGCCCCCGGCGGAACAGCCGCAGTTCCCTCAGCCGGTGACCAGTGCGCCGTCCTTCAGCCTTGCTGATGCCGAGGACGATCTCGAAGAAGGCGACGAAGCGGCCTGATCATCCGGGCGGTTGGAAAGGCGGGCCAGTTTCCACTTCCGCTCCCCGGACGAGCCCTTGTCTTGGTTGATGTCAACTCCACATATGGCCTGTGCGGTGCCTTATGGGCCGCACAGTTGCGACGCGATTCCCGGCGCCAATTCGGGCCGGATTTTGCGGTCGAAAGGAGTGGCATATGGATTTCGAGAAACTCACCGAAAGGTCGCGCGGATTCATTGAAGCGGCCCAGGGCGTTGCCAAACGCTCTAACCATCAGCTCCTGACCCCTGAACATATCCTGAAGGTTCTGCTCGATGACGAGGAGGGCCTGGCAGCCAGTCTCATACAGGCCGCGGGGGGGCGGGCGGCAGAAGCTAAACAACAGACGGAACTCGCGCTGTCGAAGCTGCCGAAAGTCCAGGGCGCCGGTGGACAGATTTATCTTGCTCCGGAAACAGCCAGCATTTTGGACCAAGCCCACGAACTTGCCAAAAAGGCCGGAGACTCATTTGTCCCATCCGAGCGCATATTGCAGGCGCTGGCCATGACGCCGGCCGGGGCCACCGCGGGCATCCTGAAGAATGCCGGTGTCACCGCGCAGGCGCTGAACAAAGCCATCAATGATTTGCGCCAGGGCCGGACCGCCGACAGTGCAACGGCGGAAAACAGCTACGACGCGCTGAAGAAATACGCACGAGACCTCACCGAACTCGCCCGCAGCGGCAAACTCGATCCCGTGATCGGCCGTGACGACGAAATCCGCCGTACCATTCAGGTGTTGGCGCGCCGCACCAAGAACAATCCGGTGCTGATCGGTGAACCTGGCGTCGGCAAAACCGCAATTGTCGAGGGTCTCGCGTTACGTATCGTCAATGGCGACGTGCCTGAATCCCTGCGCGACAAGCGGCTGATGGCGCTCGATATGGGTTCGTTGATCGCGGGAGCGAAATTCCGCGGCGAGTTCGAGGAACGACTCAAAGCGGTGCTGTCAGAAATCACATCGTCCGCCGGCAAGGTGATCCTGTTTATCGACGAAATGCACACGCTGGTGGGCGCAGGCAAAGCCGAAGGCGCCATGGATGCGTCCAATCTGTTGAAACCCGCGCTTGCCCGCGGTGAACTGCACTGCATTGGCGCAACGACGCTCGATGAGTATCGCAAGCACGTGGAAAAGGAT
>JAGWSK010000318.1 GCA_028869355.1 Alphaproteobacteria bacterium
AGGCACTGGACGATTGCTTTGTCGCCTATGGCCAGAACGGCGATCCCTTGCGGGTTGAGCAGGGTTTCCCGATCCGGCTTCTGGTTCCCGGCTGGGAAGGGCCGTTCAACGTGAAATATCTCCGCCACATCAAAGTGGTGGACGAACCGTACAACACCTGGAATGAGAGCATGAATCATTCCGTCTCAAGGCCCGATCTCGGCGGCAAAGCGCGCTGGTATCACTTCCAGTGGGCGGCGAAGTCGGTGATCACGCGGCCATCAGGCGGCATGGAAATGCGCAAAGGCTATGTCCAGATCACCGGACTGGCGTGGTCGGGCGCCGGCAAAGTGGCCAAGGTTGAGGTGTCCACCGATGGCGGCCGCAATTGGCGGGAAGCGCGGCTTGACGGGATCATCGTTCCGAAGGCGCATACCCGCTTCAATTACGACTGGGAATGGAACGGCCAGGAAGCAACGATCATGTCGCGCTGCATCGACGAAACGGGTGACGTTCAGCCGTCGCTCGCGGAACTCAGCACGCATTGGCAGATCCCGATCGAGGATTGGCACAAGCGAGAACGGCCACGCGCCATTCACATGAATGCCATTCAGCCTTGGAAGATCAATCGCGACGGGAGCATCGCCGATGCAATGTTCGCTTAAAGTCCTCGTACCGGTACTGATCCTGGTCGCGCCGGTCGCGGTCGCGCAATCGGCACGCAAATTTCCCGATGTCGGGACGCCCCTCAGCCAGGCGGAAATCCAGAGCTTCGACCATATGATCGGTCCGGAGGGAAAGGAACTTCCGGCCGGGCGCGGGACGCCGAAGGAAGGCGCCGTGATCTTCGCGCAGCGCTGCGAAGTTTGTCATGGCAAGAATGGGGAAAACGGGATCACCCACCACCTGGTGGCTGGCAGCCCGGGCCATCCCTATAAGGGGCCATTCTATGGCGTCGAAAAGGACGGCCCGAGCTACTTCCCCTATCCGACCATCGCCTGGGACTATATCAACCGCGCCATGCCGGCGCCGAATCCGGGATCGCTCAAGCCGAATGAAGTCTATGCGCTGGTTGCGTTCCTGTATTACCGCAACGGCATCATCGGCGAGAACGATGTGATGGACCAGAACACATTGCCGAAGGTCCAGATGCCGAACCGGGATGGCTTCATTCCGGCAAAGCCGGTCTATCCGCCCGATCCCAAGTGGCCGAGCTGGTATTAGGCAAGACACGCGTCACGGAAACACGCGCGCAATGCCCCCTTACGGGGGCACGCGCTGTGTTGGCTGAAGGCGCCGTATGAAAAAAACCATTGCGGTCATTCTTGCCATGCTCGCGGGACCTACGGTTGCAGCGCCGAAAGAGGTCTGCGCCAAGGACATTTGCGTCAGTAACGGCTGGGCCCGTGCCACTCCTCCGGGTGCGGACAATGCCGCGGTCTATTTCTCCGTCGTCAATAAAGGACGAACGGCAGACTCTCTCATCTCAGCGTCGAGCAACATTACCGCCAACGCCATGGTTCACCGTACTGTTGTGACCGGGGGCATCGCGCACATGGAGATGGGCGGACCGGTTGAGGTGAATGCCGGTGGGCATGTCAGTTTTGCGCCGATCGGCTATCACCTGATGCTTGAAGGACTGAAGCAGCCCGTCACCGAAGGGAAAGTGATTTCAGTGACCCTGGATTTCGCAGGGGCCGGCAAGCTGACATTCCCGGTTCCGGTGCTGGGCGTTACGGCCGCCGGGCCGCCGCGTTAGCGCGTATCCTTGGCCAAGTCGGCGGCCATTTCGTCGGGTGTGATTCCCTCCGAGTAATAGGCGACGAATTTTCCCTCCGGGCTCATCAGATAGATTTCAGTCGTGTGATCGACGGAGTAGTTCGCTCCGTCTTCCGTCTGCCCGTCAAGATGGGCGCGATAATAAACCCGGTACGCGTTCGCGGCTTTGGCAATATCTTCGTCGCTGCCCGTCAAGCCGACAAAATTCTGACGTGCGGACGGCGGTTTCGCATCAAACGCCGAAAGATAGGATTTGAGCTTGCCCGGCGTATCCCGTTTCGGATCCACGGAAACAAATATGGGCACGATGTCCCTCGCACGCGAGCCGAGTTTGTCGAGTGCCTCGGCTTCGACTGCAAGCATTGTCGGGCAAATATCCGGACAATTCGTATATCCAAAGAAAATCAGCATGTATTTGCCGCGGAAATCGGTGTCCGTGCGGCGCGCGCCAACTTGATCGATGAGTGAAAACGGCCCGCCAAAATCGCCCGCCTGAGAAGAGGCCGTGGCGGCATCCGTTTGCGAACGCAAACTGCCGATGCGCCAGATCGC
>JAGWSK010000319.1 GCA_028869355.1 Alphaproteobacteria bacterium
ATTGCGGTTACACCGTGCAGTTCGCCTACTGCGTGATGGGTCCGCGTCAGCTTGCGTCGTGCAGCGATGGCGCGGTTGCGGGCAGTGTTGCCGGCAACGGCTTCGGAGCACTGGTCGCTGACGAGAGCCTGAAGGAAACCGATGCCAAACACGATTTCCGGTGGGTGGCATGTCAGGGCGGTGCGGGCGAAGTGATCCCGCATCTCGATCAGATCGACCCACCCTCCGGACGTTGCGTCCGCTAAACCGATAGAACAGCCGGGGGGGAGCGAGAACATGGCCCGTCGCCCCGGGCCATGTTCGCTTTTGGGAAGCACGGCGCGCCCGCGCAAGTAGCGCACTCCCTCGAGCAACAACGCGATAGTATGGTCCGCCAAAAATCGCGTTGAGCAATGACCGATCCGTCCAGCCGGTTGCAGATTTTGCGCAATGCCGCGCAGGTTCATTTCCAGCGCGGTGAATTCCATGCGGCCGAACGACACCTCGCTGAAGCGCTCAGCCTTGCTCCGGACTCAGCAGAATTGTGGAACAACCGCGGGACCGCGCAAGCCGCCGCGAAACAGCTCGAATCCGCTCTGGCAAGCTTTATCAGGGCTCTGCAATTACAGCCCGAATTTCCGCGCGCAATGGCGAATCGCGCGAATGTCCTTGTCCAGCTTCAACGTCCTTCCGATGCGATTGCCGCATTCGAACAGCTTCTGCGCGTGGAGCCCGATTTTCCCTACGTGCTCGGACATCTGATTTTCTGCAAACTGCAATGCGGATCCTGGCGCGATCTGGACGCGCTGTGCGGCCGGATTCACGCCGATCTGCAGGCCGGCAAACCTGCCGTCACACCGGCTCTAGCAACCGCACTGCTGGGCAGATCATCAGACCAGTTGCGCGCCCTTGAGATCGTCGCTCGCGACAAATTCAGAGGCGCGCCGCCGATGTGGCACGGCGAACGCTATCGCCATGACAAAATCCGGATCGCCTATGTTTCATCCGATCTCCACGCCCATGCCACCGCGGTGCTGATGGCCGGGGTCTTTGAAAGTCACGACCAGAACCGGTTTGAGACTATCGCCATATCGCTGGGACCTGATGATGCAGGCCCGGTGCGCGCGCGGCTGAAAAACAGCTTCCATCGTTTCGTCGATGTCGCCGGCCGCAGCGACGTACAGATCGCAGCTTTTATGCGACAGGCGGAAATCGACATCGCCGTCGATCTCAAGGGTTATACCAGCCACGCGCGGCCGGGAATTTTTGCGTTCCGCCCCGCGCCGGTGCAGGTGAATTATCTCGGCTTCCCCGCAACCATGGGGGCGGAATTCATCGATTATATCGTCGCCGACCGGTTTACGATTCCAGAAGCAGACGAACCATTTTTCAGCGAGAAAGTGGCGCGCCTTCCCGATTCATATCAACCGAACGATCGAACGCGCGGGATCGCCGCCAAACCGCCAACCCGCGCCGGGATGGGATTACCCGAAACGGGGTTCGTGTTTTGCTGCTTCAACAACAGCTTCAAAATCCAACCGCGGGTATTTGATGTCTGGATGCGGCTGTTGCGCCAGATCGAAGGCAGTGTGTTGTGGTTGCTTGCCGACAATTCCTCTGCCACCGCGAACCTGAAACACGAAGCGGCCGCGCACGGCGTCGATCCGGACCGGCTCGTGTTTGCGCCACGCGCCGGACTGGAAGAACATCTCGCGCGTCACCGCCTCGCCGATCTTTTTCTCGATACGCTTCCCTACAATGCGCACACGACCGCAAGTGATTCACTCTGGACCGGCCTTCCGGTTTTGACCTGCATGGGCAGCACTTTTGCCGGACGCGTTGCGGCCAGCGTGTTGAACGCGGCAGGCCTGCCTGAGCTGGTGACGTCTACGTTGGATGAATATGAAGCACTCGCGCTGGCGCTGGCGCGCGAGCCTGTACGTCTCGCCGGCATCCGCGCAAATCTCGCCGCAAACCGCGATACATGCCCGCTGTTCGATGTCGAGCGATTTACGCGCCATCTGGAGACCGCATACACGCTCATGTGGGAACGTGCTGAGCGTGGCGAGAAAGCCACCCCATTCGACGTGCCGGCCGTTGAGAGTCGGTGCCGCCTGCGTGACTCGAACACGCGACCCCATCATTACGAATGATGTGCTCTACCGGCTGAGCTAAGGCGGCAAATCCATTGGCGTAGGGCTGCTGCTCCACGCGCGAACATCCCATCGTGCCGTTTCGATGCGCGAAGGTCAACGATTAGCCTGTTGGCCTGCCCGACAAGTGTGTCAAAGAGGTTAAGGCAGTTGCAGCACGCGCCGCCTGGCCGGGTTGATCTTTATCAAAGCCGAAGGCACTTTGGAGTAGTTGGTGGCTCCGGCTTACACGTGAGAGGACCGAATGGGTCGAAACCGCATCTTGCAAAACGCCTCGGGGAGATGAGAACGCCCGGCTCCGGAAAATATAGGAAGCACGGTATTCCAGGCCGCGCGATGCAGCACGCGGTGATGCGCGCTGTTGGTCCGATCTTCTGCCTTGTGATGCTGATGTTTTCGCTCGCAGCGCAGGCGGCGACTCCGGCGGAAGCATTCGTCGACGCCAGCATCCAAAAAGGCAATGCGATCCTGCGCAATGAATCGCTGGATCAGAGCGAACGCGATCGCGAATTCCGCGACTTTGTCCTTTCGATCACCGATATGAAGCGTGTCGCTTTGTTCAC
>JAGWSK010000320.1 GCA_028869355.1 Alphaproteobacteria bacterium
ATCGGTGGGACTGGGGGCCTTGGGGTCCCGGCTGGTGGCGCTGACTGTCGCGATTGCCTGACTGCCGCCGAAAGCGCGGGCTTGCGCGTTGTCGCTGATCCGTTTCAGCGGCCTTTGTTTAGCCCTTGACCAGATGCACGGATAGGTGTAGTCCTATATATATAGGTGAATTCTGCGCCCAGTTGTGACGGCTTCAGCCGGAACGGCCCAAAGGAGGTGTGAGGTGAAATGCGTTTGTGCGCGGCGATGATCACATGGATGAACTGTAATGTTTACACCCGACTGCACACTGGTGCAGTTGTGCAATTGAAATTCGCGCGCGCGCTTTCGCCCGCCTGAGCGGTCCGGGCGTCTACTGCAATGGGTCCGGGATACTGTCATTGGCCGAGACCGTGCTGATGGTTCTCGGATCGGCGCCCTTACCCTTGGCAAAGTTCTGTTCTTCCACCCGGTGTCCCAGCAGCAGGCCGGGGAGACCATAGTTTCCCTCGATGCAGCGCGGCTCGGTATAGATTCTGTTTTCTTCATTGCTCTGCAGGGTGAATTCCTGTTTGGCCGTCCACGGCCGCATCCACACCGTCGGGTCATCGACGGTGACGGAATAATCCAGCGTGGCCGGGCCGGTTCGCGTCCAGCGCTCGACCACATGCAAATTCTCGCGCGAGCCCTGAAAGTCGGTTTTGGCACTGAAGTTGGTGACGTCGATCACCAGCGTATTTCCCTCCCAGTGGCCACGCGAGTCGCCAAACCACTGGCGGATGTTCGACGGCAGATGCGGACTTCCATTCATGACGATATTGCGCTGCCACCCCTGGCCCTGACCCACATCGTAGAACATCGAGATGCCGCCGGGCGTCTGCACAATTCGCCGGAAGCTGATGCGGTCGGCGATCGCGCCAAGCGTGCCATTCTCCGGCACGCCGCCCATCAGGCAGCGCACCGCCAATGAGGCATCTTCCGGTCCGTAATACCGGTTCATGCCCCCGGTGTTGTAGCGGGGAGGGAGGTCCGCATAGTGCGGCGAGGGCGTTGGGTCATATTTGCCGCCGGCGCATGGCGACTCATGATTTTTGCAGGTTTCGGTGGCCTGCAACAGCGCAAGCCGGAACGCGCGTTCCGCGGCGGCGATCTTTTGCGCCTCCGGCGTCAGCGGCGGCAGCCGGCCATTGGGCGGATCGACAATCCGCGAAGTCCGCAGCCCCGTACGTTTCTTCGGTGTGAACACGTCGTTATAGGCGCCCGCGAGATCGGCTACGGTGCCGCGTTCCGCGCGTTGGTCGCGGCCCAACAGCGCCCCGCGCTGCTGGTCCAGTTCCGCGCGCTGAGCCGGAGTGAAAAATTCCTGGTTGGCGAATTTTGGCGAGCGCTGCAGCGGCGTGTCGGTCTCATCGGTCCAGATGCCCTGCAGGTCCGGCTCACCCCAGGCCGTTTTCACGACCGGGGCAGGGGCCTGGGCCAAACTTCCCATGTTGGACACCAGAATGACGGCGCCGACGGCGGCCGCCGCAATCGGGATCGATATCGTCGCGCGCGCCATGGAGTCCACTCCCGCCTGGTTTGTTCAAAAATCCGCCCGGTCCGCATTACGAAGGCGACATGCTGGTGTTCCGGACAAGGCCGCCCTCCTTCGTTGGTCTGACGCGGAAATGCACGCCATGAGTGTACTCTTTTTGACGCCGCCCCTCCACGGGGGGAGGTGTCCGCGAAGCCTACCCCGAATCCATGCGGGTTCGGCCGATCCAGAACTGGTTGACCAGCTGAGTGGTAATTCCAGGGTGCGATCTGCCGTGCAGCCGGGCAACGGCTTCCTGATACGGCCCAACCGTGCGCAACGCGGATGGGAGCATGGGATAAACGCGGCGCAGCCAGACGAGTGCACGACGCGCCGACTCGCGCTCGCGTTGTTCATGCACGAGTCCGAATTCTGCGCGCAGCCGCGGCGGAAGCATTTCGGCAGTCAGCGCGCGATACCACGCCGGCGTCGGCCGCCGCGTCGCTGCGCCGCAAAACAACTGGTTCGCGATCTCGCGAGCGGCGTCGCTGACAGTCAGCACGTTCGAACGCATCATGTCGTCGGTGTAAGCTTCAAACGAGTGCCAGTCGCGCGGCAAATCTGCCGGCCGAAGGCCGAACAATGCGCCAAACAGACGTGCCTCGGCCCAATATTGCTCGCGCTCGTCGCCGGTGAGCGGCGGGCAGACCAGGTTGTGGGCCAGCACAGCCGATTCCACGAGAGTGGCGTGGACCCAGCGCAGCGCGGCAGGTTCATTCGCGGCGTAACGCGATCCGGCCGCAAACGGACCGGCCGCGGCCGGCAAAGTGCCGGTGATCTGTGCGTGGCGGTTGTGCAGGCGGCGCGCGGCGGTGAGCGCCTGATCCAGCGTGCCGAACACCATGGTGAAGACCGTATTGAACGTGCGGTGAAATCGGCCGATCGGGTCGGCAATGGCCGGTGAATGTTCCGCGATTGCCGCCGCCACCCACGGATGCGCCAACTGGAGCAATAGTGCGCGGCCGGCGCCTAAAAAGATCGCAGACTCCCGGTCGATGCGCCACGTCATGGATGCCGGCCCGAAGATGCCGGCATTGGGGGACGCCGCGATGGCGCGAACGGCATCGAGTTCCCGCTCGAATACGCCGGCGGAAATGGTTTCAAGCGCTCCAGCCGATGAGCGCTTGCCGGTGCGCCGGGATGCCTTCATGCCTGCCCAAATTGGAACCCCGATTGCCAAAAGTCATCTGATATTGTGGAGATAGTCTGGAGCGGGCGGCGCGAATTCACGGAGGGCTCTCCGGCATGGAGACGACACGGCGGGACTTTCTGGCGACGGCAGCATCTGCAGCCGGCGCAGCAAATCTGGACGCCAAATCCGGCGATCGCTCGGGCACGATCAATATCTGCGATTTTGGCGCGGCCTGCGACGGCATCCGGGACGATTCACCTGCGCTGGAAGCCGCGGTCAATGCCGCCAAAGCGCTTGCCGGCGAGGTGCTGATCCCGGGCTTTACCAGGATCGGCCGGGACATGACGATTCCGGAAAACGTGGCGCTGCGATTTCCGCAAGGTGCGATGCTGAGTCCTGCGCGCGGCAAGATCATCAAGGTAGAGGGTCAATGGCTGGCGGGCGCCGCGCCAACCATCGATCTGTTGCAAGGCGGAGCGGTTTCGTTTGCGAACAACGCATTGCAGAAGGAGTTTATCGCCGAGTGGTGGGAGCTGCCTTACAAGACCGGTAAGGATGCGGCGCCAATCCTGAACGCCATGATCGATGCCGTACCGGACAATGCGATCATCCGCTTCATGCGCGGCGCCGGCGCGATGCTGACGCTGGCTTCAACCTGGACAATCAGGGGGCGGACGGGTTTGCAGATCATCGCCGGGCCTCCGATCGAGGAATCGCCCGCACTCATCATCCAGGATCAGCCGCCCCTTGACGGCAAGAGCTCGACCATTTCCCTGCTCGGTTGCGGTCACTGCCTGTTGCAGGGGTTCTCGATCATGAATCAAGCGGCCGGAAACGCGATCAATATTGGCGGCCAGGGACCGCCGAGAATCTCCACCAACAACCGCATTGCCTATAACCGCGTGACCAATGTGGCGGCGAATCCAAACTGGACCGGAATCCAGATCGCCCGCGCGGCCGAACAGAACAACGAATTCATGGAAATCGTCGGCAATTATATCGACGGCAGAGGCAATGCGACGGCCGGCAAAGGGACGGGAATCTATGCCGGCGCCAATTCAAACAATCATGGCCACCTGCTGGAACGCAATACCTGCACCGGGCTTGCCTTCGGGATCGATGCGCTGTGGACCGGCTATCGCGCCTATCGCATGAACTTCAATTCCAATCAGGTGGATATTCGCATCGGTCATCTCTCTTACCCGACCGAAATCGTCGATGCCGACAGTGAAGTCTCACGCCAATTCTATGTCGCAGGCCTTGAGGGCGGCGAAAGCTCGGTGATCATCCGGGGCGCGCGTCTGGCCGGCATCGGCGCCGATGGAGTCGCCTGGATCGAGTTGCACGAATATATCGGGCCGACCACCATCGAGGGCAATGATTATCAGAATTACAGCCACAACAATTCGCGCATTTATTCTTTTCCCTGGAACGCCGGCGTTGCCGGGACCGCGATCAATCTCATCGGCAACAACTACGGGAATATGCTGAGACAGGGACTGCCGCACGCAAACTTCATTGTACGGACGGGCGTCAGCGATACGCAGGGAAGGCGCATGCCGGTCAACATCATCGGCGAAGCGCTCTCCAGCGGCTTTGCGGAAACATTTGAGGAGAATCCTGCCGCGCTGGTTCCGGCGGGAAATCCGGCCACGATCACCGTCAACGCGCTCTACAACCACGTCAATGCGCGCGGCGGCGTCACGCTGCAGAAGATCAACATTGCGGCGGGAATGGATGAGGGGCCCATGACCGCGCCCAACCGCCGCCTGCGCGTGTTCCTGGTGTCGAATGGCGGGGTGACGGCGATTGCCGCGGGGGGAAACATCATGCGC
>JAGWSK010000321.1 GCA_028869355.1 Alphaproteobacteria bacterium
ACAATTGCGCGGCGCACCTGATCTGCCATCACCCTGAGGTCGCCATCGGCGTGATCCACAGGGACAAAGTCGAGCGCCACGAAATGCGCACCGCCGCGGACGAAGTTCTCCGCCAGATAGTGGAAATCGCTGGCCTGATTGCGCAGCCACGCGCCGCCATGGGCGAAAACCATGATCGGCGCATTCGCGGCCGGTGTGCGAAAAATGTCGAGCTTTTCGATCTCGCTGGGCCCGTAGGAACGACGTTCCGGATCGCCCAGGCGGCGGCGAGTTTCTTCACTGTCGGTGATGAAGCGGGCGGTGATCTGATCGCCCAAAGGTGCATAGGCACGCTGATCATAGGCTGCATTCAACTCGGCCTGATCGTAATTCATGAACACCAGTGGGCCTTTGACGTGGGGCGCTGGACCGATACGGCAGGCGGACTCGGCAGCCATTACGGGCGCGGCGACGGTCACGGCAATGGCGCCGGCAAGCGCTCCACGGCGAGACAGTTCACCGGTCCATGAGGCGGAGTTGCGTTGCATCGGAATCCTCGCGGTCTTATGTCGGGTTTGGCGCGCAAAGAGTAGCGGCAAGCTGCGTAGGCAAAAAGCCCCGAACGTGAGTGAGGCAGTGGAGATTGTCCGTTTGGGCCATGCCGGCGACGGCGTGACGGCGGATGGCTTGTTTGTTCGACTGACCGTCCCGGGCGACGTCGTGCGCATCGGACGTGACGGCAACCGTGCCGTGGTCGAGGAGATCGTTTCGCCGGGACCGGAACGGACTGCGCCAGCTTGCCGGCATTTCGGCCGGTGTGGCGGTTGCGCGCTGCAGATGATGCAGCACAACGCCTATCTCGCGTGGAAGCGCGAGCTGGTCATCGCAGCGCTGCATCAGCGAGGGTTTAGTGATCCGCCGGCGGAGGCAATTCGCGCGATTGCGGCGCAAACCCGCCGCCGCGCCATGGTGAAAGGCCGCAAGGCGGGTGACCAGCTTCTGTTGGGCTTTTACGAAGCCGATTCGCACCGTCTGGTCGATATTGCGGAATGTCCGGTTCTGGTGCCGGAACTGACGGCTCTGCTGGCCCCGCTGAAGCAAGCGTTGGGGCGCATTCTCCATTCCGGCGAGCAAGCGGAATTGCATGTCACCGCGAGCGATACCGGGCTCGATCTCTCAGTGAAGCTGGCGCGCCGCCGCGATCCGGACCTGTTAATGGAGTTGTCGCGTCTCGCCGCCGAATTGAATCTGGCGCGTCTGTGCTGGAATGGCGAACCCATCGTGGTGAACACGATGCCTGCGCTGCGGATCGGAAGAGTCAACATCTTCCTTCCGCCCGAGGCTTTTTTGCAGCCCAGTAAAAAGGGCGAAGAACTGTTGCAGAATCTGGTTTCGGAAGCCGCCGGCGACGCAAAACGGGTGGCCGATCTGTTTTGCGGCTGTGGTACGTTCGCATTCGTGCTTGCGGAACGGGGGCAAGTCACCGCCATCGACAGCGGCGCGGCCCAGATCGCGGCGGTGAACGTCGCGGCGCGTGAGTCCAGTGTCCGTGTGGAAGGGCGAACGCGCGACCTGTTTCGCCGTCCATTGATAGCGGCCGAACTGGAGCCATTCGATTGCGTGGTGCTCGACCCGCCGCGGCCGGGCGCCGCCGCGCAGGTCCGCAACCTGGCGCAATCACATGTGCCGTCGGTTCTCTATGTTTCGTGCAGCCCGTCGAGTTTCGCACGCGATGCGCGGATCCTGTGCGAAGGCGGATATCGTCTCCTGCGGGTAGTGCCGGTGGATCAGTTTCTCTGGTCGGCGCATGTCGAGCTGTTTGCCCAGTTCGCCCGTTGAACTGAATCGGCGACTGGCGCAAGAATCGGTTCGTGGAGCAGAGCAGGCGACGAGTATGCGTGGTCTCCTTTGGAGTGTGATCGCAGTTGGATTAATGCTGGTGCAGCCAGCAATCGCGGGTCCGTTCGACAACTGGGCCGCAATGGTGATCGCCGGCGACTGGCATGCCCATTCCGGCGCACCCAGTGAGGTGTTCGACAATGCCAGGCGCGACCTGGCCAAAGAGTTCGAGCAGATGGGATTTGCGCCGGATCACATCCAGCAATATTCCGCGCACGCCGAGGCTGATTCGAAGATCAAGCCGTTCCATGCCGATCCGGCGACGATCGCAGCAAATTTTAAAAAGCTGACGCAGCAGGCAACTGCGGGCTGCCTGGTTTATCTGACGAGCCATGGTGCGGCGCTGGGCGTCGCCATGAGCGATACGCTGGTGCCGATTCGCACGATCGGTGATCTCGTCGACGAATCCTGCCCGGACCGCCCCACCATCGTGATCGTATCCGCCTGTTATTCGGGAATGTTCATCCCGGTCATGCTGGCGCCCAACCGGATGATCATCACGGCCGCGCGCGGCGACCGCACGTCATTCGGCTGCGGCGAGGACCTGAAATACACATTCTTCGATCAGTGCATTCTGGAGACGCTGCCGAAGGTGACGACATTTCCGGCGCTTTACGACAAGGCGAAGGAATGCGTCGCCGCGCGCGAAATGGCGGAGCATGTCGCGCCGCCGTCGGAGCCACAGGTTTACACCGGCGCGACGATCGGGCAGCAATTGCCGATGCTGACTTTTTCGGTAAGCGGGTCAGAGTCGGAAGCGCCGGTAAAACCGGCACCTCCGAACCCGACGGTTAATCAGTAATCGGCGACGCCGACTCGATTCTTGTAGACCATCTGCCAGCCAAGCCAGCCGCTGACGAGCAGGATCGCGACAACCACGGCCGAAAGAACGATTCCGGTCACAGGAAG
>JAGWSK010000322.1 GCA_028869355.1 Alphaproteobacteria bacterium
AGCCCTTGCTGGATGTCTTCGCGGGTCAGCTGACCATTCCCGTCGAAATCCTTGATCCAGTTCATCTGATTCGCGAACAGTAGATCAATGAAGGAAAAATATTGATCCCCAGACAAGCAGCGGGCCACGGCAGAGGCCATGCGTGCGGCGCCATCGAGCGGATATTCGCGGAAAACCCACTTCACCTTGCCGGTGTCGATATAGTCCTTGGTCAACCTGGGAATCACTTCATGTGAGAAAGCTGCACAATGCGGGCATGTCATCGATGCATATTCGACCATGATGATCGGGGCATTGGGCGAGCCCTTGATCATGTCGGTGGATTTCATGTCCATGTTCTGCGCGGACCCAGACGCATTGGACAGCGGGTTCGCCGCCTGGCTGCTCCAGAACCATGCGCCAACACCAATGGCAATAATGACCACGGCCACGATGGCGTATGTATATTTCCTGTTCATCGGATGGCTCCTCGAACTTTCGGCGTGTGTTGTGACAGAGGCCCGGTTCCCGTTCAATGACGGCGCGCCAGCTGGGCGCGCGTGCGCCGCAGTTTTTCCAGTGCTTCGTTTAGGGAAATCTTATCCGGGACGTGGTTCGAATCGGGGGCGGGATGCGGCGGAATTGCAGCTTCAGACGGCATGGTCCCGTTGACGAATCTGAACCGCGCAATCCGCCCATGCCCGAGATAGGCGTTGCATTTTTCCACAAGCGCGCGGGTTTCGTGCTGCAACAGGACCGCCGCACCGGGTTCACAGCACAGTGTCACCACCGCGCCTGTGGGCGATTCCTGCCATTTCACGGGCTGCGCCACACGGGCAATATGCGCGCCCGCAATCTCCGGCCAATGCAGCAAGAAACCCGGATCCATGAAGCCGGCGCCCTGAAAGACCCTGGAGACATGCTCCAGAAGCGCTATCCCGGCAGCGCGGCCGGAGCGCGGTCGCCGCGGGGCTTGTGTTGCGGCGGTTTTCGGGTCTTCGCTCATCCATGCCCACCCTGAAACGAAGACATCATACATCGTCTGCGAACACCGCGGAGCAGCTTCTTTCCTGGTACGATCGCCATCGCCGCGATCTGCCATGGCGGGCAAAACCCGGGCAGGCAGCAGATCCGTACCGGGTCTGGGTCTCGGAAATCATGCTGCAACAGACCACGGTTGCTGCGGTGGCTGCTTATTTCGAGGGCTTTATCCGGCGCTGGCCGGATGTCACGTCGCTGGCTTCGGCGTCGCTGGATGATGTTTTGGCGCAATGGGCGGGGCTTGGCTATTACGCCAGAGCGCGGAATTTGCATCGCGGCGCGCGTTTTGTGGCCCAGAGATTTGGTGGCGTGATGCCGGAGCGGGCGGATGAATTGATCGCGATTCCCGGCATCGGGCCTTACACGGCCAACGCCATCGCCGCGATTGCGTTCGGCGAACGCGTGCCCGCAATCGACACCAATGCCGAGCGGGTCATGGCGCGATACCTGGCATTTTCGCGCTCGTTACCCGGGGCGCGTGCGCAACTGGCCGCGCTTGTCGGCGAGTTGGTCCCGCACCTGCGGCCAGGCGATTTCGCACAGGCGCTGATGGATCTGGGATCATCCATCTGTGTGCCGGAGGACCCGGAATGCACGGTGTGTCCGCTGTCGTTGCGATGCGAAGCCCACCGGCAAAACCTCACGGAGATCCTGCCGCGCAAGGAAAAGAAAACGCCGCGTCGGGTCATGCGCGCCCTGGCATTCGTCGCGATCGACAATGGTGGATCGGTCTATCTGGTACGGCGCCCGGAAAGCGGGCTGTTCGGCGGCATGATGCAGCCACCTCTGACTCCATTGCAGAAGAATTTCCCATCGGCTCGCGATGCCTTGTCAGAGGCGCCGTTCCGCGGCGAATGGAAGCTCAAGCGCGGAGTTGTGAGACACACGCTGACGCACATGGAATTGGAAATTCGCACCTATGTGGCGCAGTTTTCCGCTCGCCCGAACGGCGAGGGCATCTGGTTGTTGCCGCGCGAATTCAGGAGTACCGCGCTTCCCACCGCGATGCGCAAAATGCTCAGACATGCGTTGACGGACGAGGTTTGACGGCCGATCGCTATGTTGCCGCGTTCTCATTGCCAGCGAAAATTGTGCTCACCGGTGGAACAACTGTGGTGGGTATTGCGATTCACGTAGTCGGCGGCGCCCGTTTGCGGCGGCCCGATCTGGATCGCTGGCTGAAAAAGAACAACCCGGCAATCGAATCGCCAGCCGTCGCCGAATCAGTCAGACAGACTTCGCTGAGGCTTCAATTCATGAGCGTCCGATTAAACATCGCCGTTGTGGCAATCATTTCCGGTGGAACGGGTTACCCCGTCTGATAAACACATTTCATGGACGCCATTATCGACATTCAGGACTTATCCAAGACCTATGCGTCGGGCTTCCAGGCGCTGAAGGACGTCAATCTGCAAATCCGCAAGGGTGAAATCTTCGCGCTGCTCGGACCCAATGGCGCCGGCAAAACGACCCTGATCGGAGTCGTCTGCGGCATTGTGAATCCAACGCAAGGAAGGGTCACGGTGGCCGGCCATGACATCATTCAGGATTACCGCATGACGCGGTCGATGATCGGTCTGGTGCCCCAGGAACTGACCACGGACGCGTTTGAAACGGTGTGGAACACGGTCAGTTTCAGCCGCGGGCTGTTCGGCAAACCGGCTTCGCCGCAGCACGTTTCGAAAGTCCTCGACGAATTGTCGCTGCTCCCGCGCAAGCACAGCCGCATCAGGACTCTGTCGGGCGGCATGAAGCGGCGAGTCATGATCGCCAAGGCGCTGGCACATGAGCCGGAAATCCTGTTTCTGGACGAACCGACCGCGGGAGTCGATGTTGAGCTGCGCAAGGACATGTGGGCGACCGTGCGCGAACTGAAGCAATCGGGCGTCACCATCATCCTGACGACGCATTACATCAACGAGGCCGAAGCGATGGCCGACAGGGTCGGGGTCATCAACCGCGGCGAACTGATCCTGGTGGAGGAAAAAACCGCCCTGATGCAAAAAATGGGGAAAAAGCAGCTCATGCTGCATCTCCAGAACCCGATTGACACGATTCCACCGCGACTTGCTGCTTACGAGCTTGAGAAAAACGCAAGCGGCGACGAGTTGACCTATACCTACGACACCAAAAGTGAGCGCACGGGCATCACGGCGCTGTTGAAGGACCTCTCGGACGCGGGAATCCGTTTCAATGATCTGCAAACCCGGCAGAGCTCGCTCGAGGAGATATTCGTCAATCTGGTGAGCAGCAGATCATGAATATCCGGGCGATTGCGGCGATCTACAAATTCGAAATGGCGCGCGCCTGGCGGACGGTGGCGCAAAGCATTATCGCGCCGGTGGTCTCCACCTCGCTTTATTTCGTCGTTTTCGGTTCCGCGATCGGCGGCCGCATCACCAGTATCGAAGGCGTGAGTTACGGTGCTTTCATCGTTCCGGGTCTGGTGATGCTGAATTTGCTCACCCAAAGCGTTTCGAATGCGGCATTCGGAATATACTTCCCGAAATTCGTCGGGACGATTTACGAACTCCTCTCCGCTCCGGTTTCCTATGTGGAAATCGTGATCGGCTATGTCGGCGCCGCCGCGAGCAAGTCGCTGCTGCTCGGTGGAATCATTCTCGGCACCGCGGCGCTGTTCGTGCCGCTCCATGTTGCCCATCCGGCCTGGATGTTGCTTTTTCTGCTGCTGACGTCCGTCACCTTCAGCCTTTTTGGATTCATTCTGGGGATCTGGGCCGACGGATTCGAGAAGCTCCAGATCGTCCCTTTGCTGATCATTACGCCGCTGACTTTTCTCGGAGGCAGTTTCTATTCCATCCGGATGCTGCCGCCGTTCTGGCAGGGCGTGACACTGGCCAATCCGGTCGTTTATCTGGTCAGTGGCTTCCGCTGGAGCTTTTACGAAATCGCTGATGTCAGTGTCGGCGTCAGCATCGGCATGATTACGGTGTTTCTGATCATTTTTATCGGGATTGTCTCGTGGATCTTCAGGACGGGATATCGCCTGAAAACGTGAACAGTCTCGCTGGCCGCATCCCTCGGGCTCCCGCGACCGCGTTGCGGCGCTCCGCTGGCTCCGCGACTCCGAGTGCCAATCCCGTTGATTTGGCTGCCGCCAAAGGTGTTAAGCTGTTGTCCTGGCGTTGGGAGTGGCACGCATGGGATCGCGGTTGGCGAAACTGGTTTTGGCCGGCACGGCCGTCGCGGTCGTTGTCGTGCTCGGCCTTTTTATCGGGCGCCGCACGCCCGATGTCGCGACAACCGCACCCGCAGCCCCGCCTCCAAAGGAAGCACTGGCGCCGGCGCCTCAGCCGCCATTCGCCGATCCTTATCAGCGCTCGATTGCGATCTATAACTTCCGCAAAGCGGCCATGAGCGGGGCGGATCGCGGGCGCGAAATTTTTTACTACAAATGCTGGTTCTGCCATAACGAGTTCGCCAAAGGCGCGCCGCCACTGAAAGGTGTGTTTCAGCGCCCGCAATTATCCTCGGGCAGACCTGCGACCGAAGACGGCATCAAGGATGAAATCCGCAATGGCGGCCCGGGCATGGCGGCGTACAAATATGTCCTGAACGACGCCGACCTGAACGATCTTGCCGCCTATATTCGCGATGATTGCTGCTGGGACTCGAACAGTCCGCCGCCCAATCCGCGTTATCGCGGCAATGCAGCTGAATGAACAATGTGATTGCTCTCTGAGTGGAGACGAAAATGAATCGTTTCGCTGCGGCACTGGCCATCCCGGTGTTCCTTGTCTGCGCGGCCGCAAGTGCCGCGCCGGCGTCAAGCATGCTGGGCGGAGCAAAGGGCGCCGTGAAAGCATCCACCGGCGAGCCGCTGGAAGGGATCATGGTGCAGTTGATCTCGAAAGAGACCGCGATCCGCACGACGGTGTACAGCGATCGCGACGGCCATTACGAGTTTCCGAAGCTCAATTCCGGTCAGTACACGCTGCGCATCGCGCGGCCGCGGGAATTCCAGCCATTCGTCAAGGAAAATGTCACGATCAACGGTTCGCCGGACCTCGACGACATCACGCTGACGCGGGTGACGAAACTGGAATTGCTGCCGCCGACCCGCGACATCGCCGCCCAGATGACCGGGACGGAATGGCTGATGAGTTTGTCGGGAACCGGCGAAGATAAAAGGTTGCTCACCATCAACTGCAATTTCTGCCACTCCTATCAGCAGATATTCCGCAACCATTATGACGAGCATGGCTGGACGGAAATCGTTCACCGCATGACGCATGGCGCGGGCTCGCCGCTGATTCTGCAGCGCCCGGCGGGGCGCTTCAACGACGCGCTCGAGGCGGAGCTGGTGAAGTGGCTCGCAACGGTTCGCGGGCCCGATTCGGGAGACCCTCAGTTTGTGAC
>JAGWSK010000323.1 GCA_028869355.1 Alphaproteobacteria bacterium
GCGGCGAGACGGAGGGCGGCATGGTTGATGGGATGTGAACCGACTGATCATCGGATCTCTACCCGCGATTATCCCGGCGGGGTCCAGCGCAGAACCGGTTTGCGTGCAGCCGCGGTTTCGTCGAGCCGCCGGCGCGGCGCAAACACCGGCGCCTGCCGGAACGCGTCCGCATTCCCCGCCTTCGCTTCCGCAGCGAAGGCGCGCATCACGGCAATGAAGCGGTCGAGCGTCCGCTTCGACTCACTTTCGGTGGGCTCGACGAGCATCGCGCCATGCACCGTCAGCGGGAAATATACCGTCATCGGGTGGAAGCCCTCGTCGATCAGCCGCTTGGCGATGTCGAGCGTGGTGATGCCGCTGCCCTTGAGAAACACATCATCGAACAGCGCCTCATGCATGCACGGACCCTCATAGGGCGCGGTCACGACATCCTTCAGCGATTCCAGGATGTAATTCGCCGACAGCACGGCATCCCCCGAGGCCTGCTTCAGCCCATCGCTGCCATGCGACAGCATATAGGCCAGCGCGCGCACGAACATGCCCATCTGGCCGTGAAACGCCGACATCCGCCCCAGCGGCTTTGCGTCCGGCGCCTCACCTCTATACTCCACCAACCGCAATCCATCTCGCTCATGCAGCACCAGCGGCAGCGGCGCGAATGGCGCCAGCCGCTGGGAAAACACCACCGGTCCTGCTCCCGGTCCGCCGCCGCCATGCGGCGTCGAGAAGGTCTTGTGCAGATTGATGTGCATCGCATCGACGCCGAGATCGCCCGGCTTCACGCGTCCCATGATGGCGTTGAAATTGGCCCCGTCGCAGTAGAAATAGGCGCCGGCGGCATGCAGCGCCTCCGCAATCGCAATCATGTCGCGCTCGAACAATCCGCTGGTGTTGGGATTGGTCAGCATCAGCCCCACAATCTCGGATGAGACGGCCTGTTTCAGGCTGGCAAGATCGACGCGGCCATCTGCCGTCGCCCGGATGGTTTTGACGGCAAAGCCGCACAATGCTGCGGTGGCGGGATTTGTGCCATGCGCCGATTCCGGCACCAGCACGATGCGCCGTTTGTCGCCCCGCGCATCCAGCGCGCTGCGGATGGCTATGAGACCGCACAATTCGCCATGCGCGCCCGCCTTGGGCGTCATGGTCACGGCCGGCATGCCGGTCAGCTCTTTCAGCCAGCGCGCCAGCTCCGCGATCAGCGCCAGCGCGCCCTGTACCGTCTTCTGCGGCTGCAACGGGTGAATGTCGGCAAAGCCTGTGAGCCGCGCCAGTTTTTCGCCCAGCCGCGGATTGTGCTTCATGGTGCACGAACCCAACGGATAAAAACCGGTATCGATCGCCGCATTCATCTGTGACAGGCGCACATAATGGCGCACCGCTTCCGGCTCAGACAGGCCGGGAAGACCGATCTCATCGGTTCGTTCCAGACCGCCGAGGTGATCCGCAGTCAACTCGACACTGGTAATATCGACCCCGCAGACTGCCGTGCGTCCCCGTTCGAAAATCAGCGGTTCCTCATGCACCAGCGCATGGTCGCCGGAATAGGTTTCGCCCGCGGGATTCTTCACGCCGCCGCCACCATCGGACAGATCATGGACATTCATCGCGCCAGCACCGTTGCGAGTTCGCGCGCATAGCGGCTGATGTCATCTTCCGTATTGGTCTCGGTTGCGGCGACGATCAACAGCGATTCACATTCCGCGGAGCCGTCATACAGGCGCAATGCCGGAACCCCGCCCATCACGCCATGATCCAGAAGCGCATCCACCACTTCCGACGCGGGCCTCGGCAGACGCAAAGTGAATTCGTTGAAGAACACCGGCGTCACCAGTTCGACGCCCGGAACCAATCCCAGCCGATCGGCCAGCGCCGCGGCACGCGCGTGATTGAGCCGCGCCAGTTTGCGCAATCCAATATCGCCGAGCAGCGTCAGATGGATGGTGAACGCCAGCGCGCACAGGCCGGAATTGGTGCAGATATTGCTGGTGGCTTTTTCCCGGCGGATATGCTGTTCGCGCGCCGACAGTGTCAGCACAAATCCACGCCGGCCATTCGCATCCACCGTCTGGCCGGCGAGCCGTCCCGGCATCTGCCGCAGATATTCCTGTTTCGACGCGAAAAGACCGACATAGGGCCCGCCAAAGCTCAGCGCGTTGCCCAGCGATTGCCCCTCGCCCGCGACGATATCGGCGCCCATCGCGCCCGGCGGCCGAATCAGGCCCAGCGATATGGCTTCCGTGAACACCACAACCAGCAGCGCGCCTTTGGCGCGCGCGGCTTCTGCCAATCGCGTGAGGTCACGCACCGATCCGAATACATCCGGGTTCTGCACCACGACGCAGGCGGTCTTGTCGTCGATCAGTGCGGCCAGATCTTCGGCGGGTCTGGGCGAAACCGGCGCGGTGACGATCTCACCGGCAAGACCCGCCATCGTGCGGATCGTCTCGGCATAATGCGGATGAAGATTGCCCGACAGCACAGCGCGGTCGCGCCCGGTCACACGGTGGGCCATCAGCACCGCTTCGGCAGCGCCGGTCGAGCCGTCATACATCGAGGCGTTGGCGACCGGCATCGCGGTGAGCGCCGCCACCTGGGTCTGGAATTCGAACAGGGTCTGCAGCGTGCCCTGGGCGATTTCCGGCTGATAGGGCGTATAGGAAGTGAGGAATTCCGAACGCTGGATCAGATAATCGACCGACGCCGGAATATGATGCCGGTAGGCGCCGGCGCCACAGAAAAACGCACATTGAGCTGCGCTCGTATTCTGGGCCGCAAACTGCGTAAGGATGCGCTCGACTTCGGCTTCACCCTGATGCAACGGCAGATCGAATTCCGGGTCACGCGCGGATTTCGGAACATCGCGGAACAGATCCGCGATCTCTGACGCCCCAATCCGGTCCAGCATCGCACGCCGGTCTTCATCCGTGAGCGGAAGATACCGCATCACAGCCCCTTGAGATAATCGTCATATTGCTGCCGCGTCATCAGCCGGTTCAGCTGCGACGCCTCGGACATCCGGACGCGAAAGAACCAGGCCTGTTCGGGATCGGAATTGATCCGGCTGAGATCGCTTTCGAGCCCACGATTGGCTTCGGTCACCTCGCCGGCAAGCGGCGTATAGATTTCGCTGGCCGCTTTCACGCTTTCCACCACCGCGGCTTCGCCGCCGGCATCCAGTCTCTTGCCCGTCTGCGGCAGCTCGACATGGACAATGTCGCCGAGCTGATCGGCGGCATAGCGCGTGATGCCGATGGTGGCGATGCCGTTCTCGGCCTTGATCCATTCGTGACTCTCGGTAAAGCGCAGTTCGGCCATTTCA
>JAGWSK010000324.1 GCA_028869355.1 Alphaproteobacteria bacterium
AATGGATCTGGGAATGAGCGGCACGGACGAGCCGCCGGGAATGACCGCGAGCAGATTGTCCCAGCCGCCACGCACGCCGCCGGCATGCTTTTCGATCAGCTCCTTGAGCGGAATGCTCATGGCGTCTTCGACATTGCACGGCTTGTTCACGTGACCGGAAATGCAATACACCTTGGTGCCCGTGTTATTGGGCCGGCCGAAAGAGGCGAACCATTCCGCCCCGCGGCGCAGAATCGTCGGCGCCACCGCAATCGATTCAACATTGTTCACCGTGGTCGGGCAGCCATAGAGACCGACATTGGCCGGAAACGGCGGCTTCAGCCGCGGCAGGCCTTTCTTGCCCTCAAGGCTTTCAAGCAGCCCGGTTTCCTCGCCGCAAATATAGGCGCCCGCACCGTGGTGCACGATGATGTCGCAATCCCAGCCGTGGACATTGTTCTTGCCGATCAGCCGCGCCTCATAGGCCTGATCGACCGCGGCCTGCAGCGTTTCACGCTCGCGCATGAACTCGCCGCGAATATAGATGTAGCAGGTATGTGCCCGCATCGCGAAAGATGCGATCAGACAGCCCTCGATGAGGAGTTGCGGATCGTGACGCATGATGTCGCGATCCTTGCAGGTGCCCGGTTCAGACTCGTCGGCATTGACCACCAGATAATGCGGCCGCTCCTTCACCTCTTTGGGCATGAATGACCATTTCAGGCCGGTCGGAAAACCCGCGCCACCGCGGCCGCGCAGGCCAGACTTCTTGATCACGTCAACAATCGCCTCGGGACCCTTTTCCAGGATTGCTTTGGTGCCATCCCATGATCCACGTTTGCGCGCGCCATTGAGGCCCCAATCTTCGAAGCCATACAGATTCGTGAAGATGCGATCTTTATCGGCGAGCATCAGTCGCTCGTTTCCGTGAGCGTCGTTCGGCCACCGAGGGGCTCGGACGAGCGCCGTTCCGATTGCGGCCCGGGCTTTGGCTGCTCGCCGCGGCGGTAAGCGGCGAGGATTTTCTCCATCTTCGCCGCATCCAGATCCTCATAAGGATCCTTGTCGATCAGGACCATGGGCGCGTTCACGCAGGCGCCCAGGCACTCCATCTCGATCCAGGTGAAAGCGCCATCATCGGAAATCGCACCCTGCTCGGGATGGATGTGCTTTTTGCATGTCGCGACAATGGCGTCCGAACCGGCCAGCCAGCACGGCGTCGTCGTACAGACCTGCACCATATGTCTGCCGACAGGATGCAGATTGAACATGGTGTAAAAGGTCGCCACTTCCAGCACGCGGATATAGGCCATGCCGAGCATCCGCCCGACCTCCTCGACCATCGGGCGCGTGACCCATCCTTCCTGCTCCTGACCGCGCCAAAGAATGGGAATGACCGCCGAGGCCTGCCGTCCCGGCGGATATTTCTTCATCTGTTCCTGGCACCACGCCAGATTTTCCGGCGTGAATGCGAAGGTCTCGGGCTGATGCTCCGCGAGTCGGCGCAAGGCCATTAGCGGTCGATCTCCCCAAACACGATATCGATCGATCCGAGAACCGCCGATACATCCGCGACCATATGGCCGCGGCAGAGGAAATCCATTGCCTGCAAATGCGGATAGCTTGGCGCCCGGAATTTGCAGCGATAGGCCTTGTTGCTGCCGTCGGAAACCAGATAGACGCCGAATTCACCTTTCGGCGCTTCGACGGCGGCGTAAACTTCGCCTGGCGGCACGTGATACCCTTCCGTGTAGAGCTTGAAATGATGGATCAGGGCTTCCATCGATCGCTTCATTTCTGCACGCCGCGGCGGCGCCACTTTCCCGTCCGGAGTCATCGCCGGGCCGGACGGCATCTTCTGCAGGCACTGCTTCATGATCAGATTCGATTGGCGCATCTCTTCCATGCGCATCAGATAGCGGTCGTAGCAGTCGCCGTTTTTGCCCACCGGAATTTTGAATTCCAGATCGGAATAACATTCGTATGGCTGGGCGCGCCGCAAATCCCACGCATAGCCGGTCGAGCGCAGCATCACGCCCGTCATGCCCCAGGCCAGCGCGTCTTCCTTTGAAACGATTCCGATATCGACATTGCGTTGTTTGAAGATGCGGTTTTCCGTCAGCAGCTCTTCGATGTCGTCGAGCACCCTGGGAAAGTTGTCGCAAAATACACCGATGTCATCGAGCAGCGATTGCGTCACATCCTGATGCACGCCGCCGCAACGGAAATAATTGGCGTGCAGGCGCGCGCCGGATGCGCGCTCATAAAACTCCATCAGTTTTTCGCGTTCTTCGAAACCCCACAGCGGCGGCGTCAAAGCGCCCACGTCCATGGCCTGGGTGGTCACGTTCAGCAGATGGTTGAGAAGACGGCCAATCTCGCAATACAGCACGCGGATATATTGCGCGCGCGGCGGCACCGTGATCCCGAGCAGCTTTTCCTGTGCCAGCGCGAATGCATGCTCCTGATTCATCGGCGCGACATAATCCAGGCGGTCGAGATAAGGCATCGCCTGCATATAGGTCTTCTGCTCCATCAGCTTTTCGGTGCCGCGATGCAGAAGCCCGATATGCGGATCGACGCGCTGAACCACTTCCCCGTCCAACTCGAGAACAAGGCGCAGAACGCCATGTGCCGCGGGATGCTGCGGCCCGAAATTGATGGCGAAATTCCGTTCGCCGGGTTCGGCAGGCGCGTCGCTCATCGTCTTGGCGTGTCCTTGCCCTTCTCCT
>JAGWSK010000325.1 GCA_028869355.1 Alphaproteobacteria bacterium
GCTCGCCCAGCTCGGCAAGTTCAGCCATCTGAGCTTCTTCCGGATGCAACATTCGGTTCACGCCCGCTCCTCCGCAGCTGTACTGGTCCCATCCCTCAAATAAAGTTCGCCGAACGGCGCCATCTGACGGATCGTCAACCGGCCGTCACGAACGAGCTCCAGTGTCGCCGAGAACGTGCTCGCAAGGCCCGATCGCCGCCGGAGACCATTGGCCCATCCAGGCGGCAAAAACCGTGTCAGCGGGCGCCAATCAGGCATCGCGCCAAGTGCCCGTTCGAGGCGCTCGCGAGCTTCTTCGAGAAGATAAAATTCCGGTTTGGGTACCTCGTAGTTACTCGCCGCCACAGTGCGGACGCGTTGGCGGGCATAGGCTGAAAGCAGATCGTAAAGCGTATCGATATTTTTCCGTGTACGGACCACGACAACCGGTTCCGGCCGGCCACGGGCAAACACATCGCGATCGAGCAGATCGCGGGCAAACAGCGTGGCGGCCGCTTCGCGCATCGCCTGCAAACGCGCCAGACCCCAACGCAGCTGCTCCGCCATCTCCTCCGCTGCTGCGGTTTCAGGCAGAGCCTGCGGCAGAACCAGACGCGATTTCAGATAGGTCAGCCACGATGCCATCACCAGATAGTCGGCGGCCAATTCAAGCCTTTTGATCTTCACCGACTCAATAAATGCGAGGTACTGATCGGCGAGCCTTAAGACCGAAATTTTCAGCAGATCGACTTTTTGGTTACGTGCCAGCGACAGCAGAAGATCCAAAGGACCTTCAAAGCCTTCCAGTTCGACAATAAGGGCCTCATCGGGATCCGCGGAGCTGCCATCAAATACGCTGTCGTCCTGGAAGACTTCGCCGGTCATGTCGCGCCGATCAGGTTGGTGAGATGGGCTTCGGCTCTGGCGAGATCGATCTCCGAAGGTTTGCGATATTGCGCGAGTGCGGCGTCGGCCCGGCGCAAGGACTCGCCGGCGAGCGGTTTTACCTTGGCCGCAATCTCTTTCATCTCCTTGATATCGCCATTGCAGTGCAGAACGACATCGCAACCCGCCAATAGCGCCGCGGCGGTACGCCGTCCCAAAGGCCCATTAAGGGCCGCCATCGACAGATCGTCGCTCATCAGCAAACCGTTGAATCCGATTTCGCGCCGGATGACGGTTTGCACCAATCGTGAACTGGTCGTCGCCGGGCGCTGCGCATCCACGGCCTCATAGACAATGTGCGCTGTCATCGCCATCGGCGCATCGTTGAGTCCGCGAAATGTCACAAAATCATGTGTGGACAACTCGTCATAAGGGGCAGTTACCCGCGGCAGCTCGAGATGACTGTCCGCGTGTGCGCGGCCGTGGCCGGGGATATGCTTGATCACCGGCAGGACGCCGCCATCGAGATGACCGGCGACGACGATTCGGCCAAGCGCGATCACAGTGGCCGGCTTCGTCGAGAAGGCCCGCTCACCGATGATGTCATGAGCGCCGGGGATCGGCACGTCCAGAACCGGCGTGCAGTTTGCCGTGATGCCGACCCGGCGCAACTCGTCGGCCATCAGCCGCGCGCAGAGATAGGTTGCGTCGCGTCCCTCTTCGGGGTTGCGCTCGAACAATTCCCCAAAACGCCGCGCCGGCGGACGGAGTCGCCAGTGCGGCGGGACAAGACGCTGAACGCGACCGCCCTCCTGATCGGTAAAGATCGGCGTCTGCGGATTGTCCACAGTTCGGCGCAACTCTTCGCAGAGTGCCCGTACCTGATCGGGAGATTCGATATTGTTTTGATATCCATATGCCCGTTGCACCCGGGCAAACAGAATGAATCCGAACGGCTGCACGTCCCTGAAGAATGCCCGTTCTTCTGAAGTCAGCGCAGGCCCTGCGCAGCCAAAAATCGCACCGGTGGTCATTGCATGAACCGGTTGGACTGTTTCAACGCGAGGCTATGAGGCAGGTCACGCCTTCCTTCTTCATTTTCTCGCAGGATTGCGCGGCAGCCGCTTTGCCCGCGAATGGACCGATTCGCAACCTGTACCAGAGCCCTTTTTCACCCAAATCGGCCTTTTTTATATCGGGCGATAAATCCGCGGCCAAATCTCCATGTAGCTCGCGAAAGTTTAGGAAGGCTTTCCTGGCCAGTTCCTCGGTTGGAAAGGCGCCAATCTGTAGATATTCCGGCCGCTCCGCGCTGCCTGGTTGCACGCGCCGAACCGCCGGCGGTGGCGGGGCCCCGGCGCCGCTCGTGGGATTTGCGCCGGCAAGTTCCGTTTCTTCGCTGCTGGCCGGCGATAATCGGGAAGATCGCGCTTCGGCTTCAGGTGCCTCGGGCGGTTCGTAAACCTTGAGCCCGGCATATTGCTGCGGTGCGCCGCCTGGTTCACCCGGCCGCGTGCGTACCGGCCCCGGAGGAGGCCCGATGATGACCGCCTCGCCGCCGCCCCTTTCGATCCCCCGCTCATAGCCGAGCCATATGACAGTTGCGATTCCGGCGAGCCCCAGCAATGCCACCACAATGAATCGGGGCAAGCGATGGCTGGCGAGATCTTCCTCGTCCATGGGGTCATAATCAGCCGCAATTTTGGAAGGCTGATAAATTTCCATTCGACGGACGGCCATGACTGTCCCGCTCTTGCGAATCGCCTTGCGGCCAATTTTACTGCCGAAGACGGCGCGATGGCGGACTAAAGCGGAAATTCCGTGTGGAAGATTCGGCGGTATTCCTGGGCCGCAAAGCGGTCGGTCATGCCCGCGATATAATCACAGACCACATGCGCGGTAGCCGCATCGCGCGGCGCCCCACAGCGCAGGCGCCAATCGGCGGGGAGTGATGACGGATCGCTGAGCAGTGCCTCGAACAGGCGCGTCAGCATGCCCTGAGCGTTTCGCATGACCTGGAGGACACGTGGATGTCTGTACATGTGGTGCATCAGAAATGCTTTCAGCCCGGTGATCTCGCCACCGGCATGGCTTGAAAATGCCGCTGTGGCCGCACCGCAATTGCGTATGTCGGCCGCTGATTGGGCATGCAAGTCTTCCAGTCGCCGCCCCGATTCTGCAATCAGATCCGATACCATCATGGTGATGATGTGACTGGCGGATTCGCCAATCAGGCGCCCGAGTTCCAGCCCCGGATGGCGAATCTGGATGTCGCAAAATACCGGCCCCGCAAGCGGCGCCGCCGCCAGATCCTCGATGGTGAAAAGCCCGGCACGGAGCCCATCATCAACATCGTGGCTGACATAAGCGATATCGTCGGCCATCGCCGCGATCTGGGCCTCGGGGCCGGCATGGGTGTGCAGTTCGAGATCCCACGGAAAATTGGCAATCGGTTCGGGAAGATCGTGCGGCGGATCGCGGGCATTCAGCAGTGGGCCATTGTGTTTGACGATTCCCTCCAGGCATTCCCAGGTGAGGTTTAGCCCGTCGAAATCCACGTAACGGTGCTCCAGCCGGGTGACGAGGGCCAATGTCTGGGCGTTGTGATCGAAGCCGCCGAACGCCGACATGCACTCGTCAAGCGCTCCTTCGCCGGAATGGCCGAATGGCGGATGTCCAAGGTCATGGGCCAGCGCGACCGCTTCCGCGGCGTCTTCGTCCAGCCCCAGGACGCGGCTGACCGAACGGGCGATTTGTGCCACTTCGAGCGAATGGGTCAGCCGGGTGCGGTAATAATCGCCTTCATGTTGAACAAAGACCTGAGTCTTGTGCTTGAGCCGCCGAAACGCCGTCGAGTGGATGATTCGATCACGATCCCGTTGATAGCAGCTCCGCGTAGGACTCTCGGTCTCCGGCCAAAACCGGCCGCGGCTTTCCTCGGGGCGCGTCGCATACGGCGCCAACGGAGGACGGATGAACAGGGGACCCCTGAGCCGGCCATCCGATGCGCGCTTGGACATTGGGCGTTCCGCAATTAGATATGGTGGTCAACCAATAGTAGGGCATTTGTGATGACCGGCAATTCCACACCCGTCCGGCTGACCGAGCGGGCGGCGAAGCGAATCCGGGAAATCCTGCACGAAGAACCCCGGCAGGGTTCCATGTTGCGGCTGGCCGTGACGGGCGGCGGCTGTTCCGGGTTCCAGTACGATTTCTCGTTGACCAGCGATCGCGCCGAAGATGATCTCATTGTTGAGCGCGAAGGCGCGGTGGTGCTGATCGATCCGGTTTCGCTGGATTTTTTGCGCGGTGCCGAAATCGATTTCGCGGAAGAAATGATTGCTGCGGCATTCAAGGTGAACAACCCCAATGCGACCGCATCCTGCGGCTGCGGCACAAGCTTTTCGGTCTGATCGCGGTTATGAAGATCGCCACCTGGAACGTCAATTCGGTCAAGGCGCGCCTCGACACGGTGCTGGCATGGTTGAAGGAGGCCAGTCCTGACGTGGTCTGCCTGCAGGAAATCAAAACCACGGATGAGGGATTCCCGGCCGACGCCTTTGAAAGTCTCGGCTACAATTGCGCCGTCCACGGACAGAAGAGTTACAACGGCGTGGCAATTCTTTCGCGCCGCCCGCCCGAAGATGTGGTGCGGCGATTGCCCGGAGCGGACGGCGATGATCATGCACGGTACATCGAGGCGGTCATCCCGGGCGACTCGGGCGTGGTACGGGTGGCTTCAATCTACGCCCCAAACGGCAATCCGCCGGGAACGGAACGATTTTCGTACAAGCTCGACTGGCTCGAACGGCTCTCGCGCCATGCCGGGCGAATGCTCGCATTCGAAGAAAACCTTGTTCTGACCGGCGATTACAATGTGATACCGGCGCCTGAAGACTGTTTTGACCCAAACGCCTGGCTCGGCGACGCGCTATTCCAGCCGGAATCACGCGCGGCTTTCCGTCGCATCACCAATCTTGGATTGACCGACGCGTTTCGCGCCTGCCACGCCGAGCCCCGCTCCTACACATTCTGGGATTATCAAGCAGGCGCATGGGTTAAGGACCACGGCATCCGGATCGACCACGTACTTTTGTCACCACAGGCAGCAGACCGGCTGATCAGCTGCTCCATCCAGCGCAAGGTCAGAGGATGGGAAAAACCGTCTGACCATGTACCTGTTTTGTGCGAATTGGTGATTTGAGCGTTGAGTTTGAGTCGACTCTACATTAGTCAAGAGTCTCCAATCCGGAATACGGCATTTCCATTTTCGCCTGCATAGGAGTTACCAAATGAAGTCTCTGAAAGTACTTGCCGCGCTTGCGACCGCGACTTTCCTTGTCGCGTGCAACCAGAACGGCCCCGCGCCGGCTCCGGCGGATCAGAACGCCGCTCCCGCGCCGGCGGCGGCGCCAGCTGAGCCAGCTCCGGCGGCTCCAGCCCCGGATCAAAACGCTCCGGCGGCTCCGGCTCCGGACGCGAACGCTCCGGCACCTGCTCCTGCACCGGCTCCGTAACCGTCTGTAATTTCGTCTGAACATACAGCGCCTCGGATGGGGAATGCCTGTCCGGGGCGTTGTACGTTGCCTCCGCTCATTGCAGTTTGCTGCCCGCCACAGCGGTTAAAGCGCGGGATGCGGTGGTTTTTTATCAACCGCTTTCGGTTTTGTGCGTTCTCTACCGTCCGGCGCGGCACGCCTGCTCGCGCACGCTCGCGCCGCAGAAACGTTCAGAGGGAATGTCATGAAGGCGAACGTGTTCAATACACTCATCTTTTCCGCGGCGATGGTGGTTTTGGCGGGCTGCAACCAGAACGCCCCGGCGCCGGGCACGGGGAATAACGCCACCGCGCCTGCCGCCACGCCGGCTCCAGCAGCGCCAGGTGCTCCAGGCGCTCCGGGAACTGAAAATCCTGCCGCTGGCACCCCAGCCGCGCCGGGTGCACCAGGCGAACCGGCGCCAGGCGCACCGGCACCAGACGGAACTGGTGCAGCAGGAACTCCGACACCGGCGCCGGCACCGGCGCCTTAATCCGGTTTCGTCGACGCCCCGGCGGAGTTGATCCCGCCGGGGCGGTTGCTTATAGCGATTTAGTTCCGGTGAAGGAACTTCGCCGCATGAGATCGTTTGTCTGCCGGCTCTTGGTGGTGATGGTGGCGTCTGCTGTCATCACCGGCTGCAACCA
>JAGWSK010000326.1 GCA_028869355.1 Alphaproteobacteria bacterium
AGACTGATCGCCTCGCATCCACAGACGCTCCGCGCACGATGAAATTTCGTCGCAAGTTTCGAGTCGAAGCCAGACAGGTTCTTCCTGCCGCAGTGATTCTTGCGCTCACCGCCGGCCCCTCCGTGCCGCTGGTGCTTGCCCAACCGGCAAATCAAAACGCCGGTCCACATTTTGCATCGCCGATGCCGGCGCAATATCAGCCGGTCCCGGCGGCTCCGGGTTCACCTGCACCGGCGCCCGATGCTGCTCGCGCTCCCCAGCTCGCGCCCCCCGCCGCGGTGGTTCAGCGGCTGGCGCTCCCGGTTCCGGATGCGCCACCATCGCAGGGCAACATTGCGCCTGCCATCAAACCGGATCCCACACCCGACGGATTGTTGCTTGCGCAGGCATTGGCGGCCGAAGCCAGTGACGATTGGTCAGCCGCCCTGACCTACTCCGCCCAGACGTCGAACCCCGTCGTGCGCGACATCATCCAGTGGAAATACCTGCTGGATGAGGACAGCGGCGCCAGCTTCGATGCGATTACGGCCTTCGTTAATACCCATCCACGCTGGCCGCGGCTGAATGCGCTGCTGATCCGGGCTGAAAAGGCAATGCCCGGCGATCTCGATCCGGCGCAGGTGATCGCCTGGTATGGCAACCGGGCGCCACTGTCCGGGCCGGGCATGATCCATTTTGGCGAAGCACAGATGAGCGCCGGCCGCATCGCCGAAGGAATTGCGCTGATCAGGCGGGCATGGATTGAATTCACCTATGCGCCATTCGATGAAAGCAATGTCGAGGCGGCGCATGGCGACATCCTGACGCCGGACGTCGAAAAATTGCGTCTCGACCATCTGCTGGCGCGCGGTGATGTTGGCGGCGCCAGACGCCAGCTTGCGCGGGTGAGCGCGGCGGAGCGGCGGCTGGCGAATGCACGGCTTGAGGTCCAGGCCAATCCGGCAAACGTAAAGACGGTGCTCGCCGGATTGCCGCTAGCGGCGCGGGCCGATCCTGAGTTCATGTTCGATGTCGCCAGAGCACTGCGCCGGCACGGCGACGACGACCAGGCCTGGGTCGTGATGGAAAAAGCGCCGACGAACAAAAATGCCCTGGTGTTGCCCGAACGCTGGTCGGTCGAACGCCAGATCATGGCGCGCGATGCGCTGAAGACGGGCGATGTCGATCTTGCCTATCGTTTTGCCTCGGCGCCGGTGCTGGATTCCGCATCCGGCGCACCCTTCCAGGAGGCCGAGTTTCTCGCCGGCTGGATTGCGCTGCGCTACCTGCACAACACCGAGTTCGCCTATCGGCATTTCGACCGGCTGGCCAAAGGTGTGACCTTTCCGATCAGTGTCGCACGCGCGCATTACTGGCTCGGCCGCACCGCGGAAGCAGCCGGCGATATGGCGCGCGCGGCCGACGAATATGCCAAGGCCGCCGAGAACCCCACGACTTTTTACGGCCAGCTTGCGCTCGCCAAAGTCGCCGGCAGTCCGGTGCTCAGGGTGAGCGATGCGACCAGCATGCCGGCGCCGATGGCCCGTGCAGCCTTCGATGGCGACGAGCGCGTTCGCGCCATCCGGCTGCTGGCCGAAACCGGCGATCGCGGCGACATGCGCCAGTTCGCCGCCGCGCTTGCCAATGACCCGCCGTTGCCCGACCAGCTGCAGCTGCTCGCCCAATTGGAGGCAGAGACTGGCGACACCGCCCAGAGTGTCCGCGCCGCCAAGGCGGCCAGCTATGCCGGATACATACTTTCCGGTTATCTGCACCCGATTGTCGCGCTGCCGAGTCTCGGCTATGGGCCGGAGCCCGCGCTGGTGCTGTCAATTGCACGGCAAGAGAGCGAATTCGATCCCGGCGTGGTGAGCAGCGCAGGCGCGCTTGGGCTGATGCAGGTCATGCCGGCATCGGCCAAACGTGCCGCCGACATGCTGGGCATTTCCTACCGTGTCGCCGAACTGACCTCCAACCCGGCATATAATATCCGGCTCGGGATGCAGACGCTGAGTCAGTATCTCGACCTGTGGAATGGCTCCTACATTCTTGCGATTGCCACTTACAATGCGGGGCCAATCAATGTTTCAAAATGGGTCGAGACCTATGGGGACCCGCGCAACTCCGGTGTCGATCCGGTGGACTGGATCGAATCGATCCCGTTCCCCGAGACCCGCAATTACGTCCAGCGTGTGATCGAGAACCTCGAAGTCTATCGCAACCGGCTCGGCCACGGTGACCGGCCGCTGTCGATCATTGCCGATCTTTACCGGCCAGGGGTACCCGAGGCCGACAGCACGAAGCCGATTTCGCTGCCTGCGGTCCAGCCGACCGAAATGGCCACCGCCCCCGCCAGTCACTAAAAAACAAGAAGCCGCGGTCTCCTGTGAAGGAAACCGCGGCTTAAGAGGAACAGCCCGTGCCTACATTGCTGCGGGCGCGGCCTTCTTGGCAGTACGGCGCTTCGCAGGTCTTTTTGCTGCTTTGCGCGCCGGCTTCTTCGACGCCTTGCTTGCGACTCGGCGCTTCGCTTTACGCGCCGGCTTTTTCGCGGACTTGCGCGCGGGCTTCCTTGCGGCGGCCTTGCGGACGGTTGCCCGCTTGGCTTTCCTGCGCGCCGGTCTTTTCTTTGCAGTCATCGGCATTGAAACGACTCCCTCTAGAGTTTGGTCGGCGCGACATGCACCTCCCAAAAACGGGCGCAAATATGAGGATGTTGGGTTAATGAAGCAATACCTGCGGTTTTACGCCGAATCGCCTGTCAAGATGACATGCGAAAAAATCCCATTTTCATTGACTTTTTTGCAATATTCCGTGAACTGACTAAAATTCGGCGAAAAGGCTTGACAAGGTGCGCCCTGTGCATTTTTGGACAGAATCCGCGAATCACCCTTCTTCAGGCAGCCCCAGCCGGCGCCTTAACATCGCGTTCACCTTTTGCGGATTGGCCTTGCCGGATGTCATTTTCATCACCTGACCGACAAACCAGGCGGCGGCCTTCGGCTTCGATTTGACTTCCTCAACCCGTGCCGGATTGGCCGCGAGCACCGACTCGACTGCGGCTTCGATCGCGCTGTCATCGGTCATCTGTTTCAGCCCGCGCGATTCCACGATCTGTTTCGGCGAGCCGGTCCGCTCGTTCCATTCGATGTCCAGCACATCCTTGGCGATCTTGCCCGAGATCACACCGGCCGAGACCATGGCAATGATTTCGGCATTGGCTTTGGCCGACACCGGCCCGG
>JAGWSK010000327.1 GCA_028869355.1 Alphaproteobacteria bacterium
CGCATCGTGGGCTCGTGCCGCTGATCGCCTGCGGCCGCTGGCTGCGCCGGTGTTTCCGTCATCCATTTTCCTCCGGAGATTTTCCGGAGCGACATAGGATAAGGCCTATTTCATGTCAATCCTCTGGTAGCGGAAAAAGCCGCTTGACGGGTGAAGGGATAGGACTATACTTTCGCGAAGCTTGGAATTGTTCCTTTGACAAGCCGGCGAAATGGAGAAAGGCCGGTAACCCCACCAGGGACATTCCGTGGGCATTCTTTATCGGAAAACCACCATGACAGATAACTTTGATGACACAGTATCGGCCGCGGATGACGGAAAAATACCGCCGGTGTTTGCCGCCCGATCGCAGCGCATCCGGACATGGGCGCAGGAAGAATTTGCCCGGCCGGCGATGGAAAAACTGGCCGAGATCGCAATGGGAACACTGGAAAAGGCCAATGCGGTGCAAGTGAGTGCATTGCGGGAATTGCTCGATCAGACGCTGGGCCGGCCATATGCGCCGGCGGCGATTGCAGCGGGCCCGCATGACGAGGTTGCTGCGCTCATCGAGCAGCGCGGCAAGGAATTGCGCGCCAGGCTGGAGCGCATGGGACCGGATGCGCCGGACAGATAGAGGCAGGGATTCGGCGTTGACACGTCGGCTCCAATCGACGTGTTGACGCTTGAGCTACGGCAGTGCGAACACGTAGAGCGTCCAGCCGGCGGGGATTGCGACATATTGCTTGCCATCAACCCCGAACGACATCGGATTGGCATGAATCGGGCCGCCCAGTTGCATGTCCCACAGCGGCTTGCCGTTCATCGCATCCAGCGCGAAAAAATTGCCTTCTTCCGTTCCACCAAACACCAGCCCGCCCGCGGTTGACATCACGCCGTCCATGCCCGGCTCGAACAGCTTGAATTCCCAGCGCAGCTTGCCGCTCGTCCCGTCCAAAGCGCGGATCGCAGCATAGGCAGTGTCGCCATCAACCGCAGTGCCGCCACCGGCCGTGTACGCCAGCCCCGCCGTATATTGCGCCTGCCCCTTGTAATAGATCGAGCTCATCTCGCGGGTGAACTGATAGAAAAGCTTCGTCTGCGGACTATATGACGGGCTGTACCAGTTCGCCGATCCCTGCAGATTGGGCCACACTTCCTTGCCGTCGATGGTTGGCTCATTGCCGGCTTTCAGGATCGGCCGCCCTTTCGCGTCCAGCCCCGCGGCCCAGGTTTGTTTCGCGTAAGCCTGACCAGTGACGAACTCGCCCGTCTCGCGGTCGATGACGTAGTAAAATGCGTTGCGGTTGGCGACCGCGAGCAGCTTGCGCGGCTTGCCGTTAATCGTGTCATCGAACAACACCGGGATCTGGTTCGAATCCCAGTCGTGCACATCGTGCGGCGTGAACTGGAAATGCCATTTGATGCGCCCCGTATTCGGGTCCAGCGCCAACACGGAGCACGAATACAGATTGTCGCCCGGCCGCACATCGCCGTCATAATCCGGTCCCGGGTTGCCGGTCATCCAGTACAGCGTGTTGAGCGCCGGATCGTAGGAGCCGGTCAGCCAGCTCGAACTGCCGCCGATATTGGCGCTGTCCTTGCCCCAGCTTTCGCGCCCGGGTTCGCCCGGTCCCGGAATCGTATAGGTGCGCCAGACCTGGTTGCCGGTCTTTGCGTCATACGCGGCAATGAAACCGCGAATTCCCGCTTCGGCGCCGGATACGCCGACAACCACTTTGCCGTCCAGCGCCAGCGGCGCCAGCGTCAGGTAATAGCCCTTGCGATTGTCATCGACAGTGACATCCCAGCGTACCACGCCGGACTTCGCATCAAGAGCCGTGAGATGCCCGGCAATCGATCCGGCGAAAACCATATCGTCCAGAATCGCCACGCCGCGATTCACCGGCGGCGAACCGATCACGATGACATTGTCGGGAATCTGCGGCGTCCAGCGCCACAGCGGCCGCCCCGTTTTCACATCCAGCGCGGCCACGGTGCTTGGCGGCTCGGTGATGTACATCACGCCATCGGCGACGACCGGCGTCGTTTCGAACACACCTGGACGTTTGAGCTGATACATCCATGCCGGACGAAGCTGCGAGACATTATTCCGGTTGATCTGCGACAGCGCCGAATAACGCTGCGAATTGTAGTTGCCCGAATAAGTCAGCCAGTCCTGCGGTGCATTACCTGCCTGCACGATGCGCTGATATGGCACCTGCGCGACGGCGCCTCCACCCGCAAACATCAGCAGCGCCGCAGCAACGGAGAAAATGCGCCTGCTCATTTCGCCCTCCCGAGACTGTAAAGATAGGCAACGAGATCGTCGGTATCGCCTGCCGACAGCCGGTCCTTATAGGATGGCATCATGCTGCGGCCCGGTTGTTTGTCGACATTCGTGACGTCGGATTTGCGGAAGGAGTAAAGCTTTCCCTGCGCGTCACGCAGCTGGATCGTGAATGAGTCCTCATTCACCCGGAAACCGCGGACCTCGCTGCCATTCTTCTCGACCACACTGACCGGCAGGTACTCGCTGAATCCGTTCTGCAGGATTCCCTGCACGCCTTTGGATTTCAACCTGCCGGGATCGGTGAGGGCCTGGCGCAGCCACGCGGGCGACCGGCGCTGGCCGATTTTGCTCAGTTCGGGGCCGAACGTCCCGCCGGCGCCATCAACGACGTGACACGAGGCGCAATCGAGCCGCTGATACAGCGCGTGGCCCTTGTCGCCGTTGCCGGCAACCGTCTCAGGCCGCCCCGCGCCGAGCGAACGCACATAGGCGGCCAATACTTCGACCTCGGGTTCGGTCATGCGCCGTACGCGGGGCATGCCGCGTTCCGGGATTCCATCGCGGATGATTTTGCGCAAAGCGGCATCATCGGCGGCGAGTGCGTGGTTGAGCGCCGGCGCCTCATCGCCGACGCCGTTGGCGCCGTGGCAGTCCTGGCAGAGACCGTCAAACAGCCGCTTGCCGTCACCCGGCGGCGTGAACGTCTGAGCCGCGGCCGTGCCGGTGACGAGCGAAAGCACTGCTGCCGCCGCAACATTTACCGAAAATAAGCGCCTCATGCCTTTGATCCCCCGAAAAACGGATGCATTTGTGCATAATTAATTACGGCATCTTAGCACTTTCGCTCTTGCAGCCACAGATGGTGCCTTGCCGGATTGGGGCCTCACGGCGCCCCGGCGAAAGCGATCGCCCAATTCGGTGCTGCGGGCGATTTAAGAGAATTTGTCCCGTTGCAGTAATCATTTGGCGAGCACCGCGAACTAAAATCGGCGCGAAAATGGCACGAATGAGACACCGGTTCCGATGAACGCGGAGTTGGGATCGCGTAAAGGGAGTTCCGCGCCGTGAGATTTGCGAAGACTCAGATTAAGGAATCGGCATCAGCCGCGAAGAGCCATTCGCTCGCGGCAAATTCCTCCGGCGCAACCGGCGTTACCCCAGTTCCGCTCCGGTTCGCCGACCTGATCGCACCCTATCGCAAACATGGCGCTCTCTTGTTCAGGGTTGAACATATGGGGCGCGGGGCGCGTTTGTCCGCCGGCCGCAACAATGGCGACAGGACCTGGACGCTCAACGATCGCGAAATCGAAAACGTCGACTATCTTCCGCCGAAGGGTGGGGAGCAGCCATCCCAACTTTCCCTCCGGGTCATCGCCATGCCGAGCGGGCAGACGGTCGCCGTCCTCAATCTGCCTCTTCCGGCGACAAAGCACGACGATTTCTCCGCCGCGACCGAATTGCCGCCGAAGCACAAGTATAAGAGCGAAGAAGCTGCTTCGGATGAAGCAGCTGCCCCGGAACATGATATTCCTGAACCCGCTGACGCCGGTGGCGACTCGCGCTCCGGGCAGGCGCCGCTGCTGACGAAAGCCGAGGAGCGCGCGCAGGCGCGTCTCGCAGAGACTCTTGCAGTCTGGCAACGTGAAGCCGCAGACACTCTCGCGCGTGCGCGAGCGCAATGGCAGGAGGAGACCGCAAGAGTCATTGCGGAGGCCCGGACCGGAGCCGGGCACGGCGCGCAATCAGATATCCAAACCGCGCTGGCAGACGCCGAACGGCACTGGAAGACCGCCGAGGCAGCGCGAGCAGCGGCAGCCGAGCTGCAATGGCAGAAGAAACTCGACGCCGCTGTTGCCGGCGCGCGGACCGAAGCCGAACGGCGGTGGCAAACGAAACTCGAAGGCGCTGTTGCAGAGGCGCACGCGGAAACCGCAACCCATCTGCACACGGAAAATGGCGAAACTCAGCGGCTGCGCAGCGAAACGGTGGCGGCGCGCAGCACTTTGGCAAAGCGCGAAGTCGAGTTGGAGGCGGCACGAGAGGAAATCGAACAGTTGCGCGCCAATTCGCAACGGAGTGTGGAATCGGCTCTCGAGCAGGCTGAGGCGAAGTGGAAGGCCGGTGAAACAGCCCGGCGCGCCGAGGTTGAAGCAGAATGGCAGGAGGAGACCGGGAAAGCCGTCGCCGAGGCGCTCTCCAGCGCCACCAAGGCGCGCGATGAGCGGATGCAGTCGGAGTTGGAGCGCCTGAACGAGGAATTGTCGGCGGCAACGGCGAGCCTCGCCGGACGCGAGGCCGAATTGACCGAGCTGCAATCGGCGTTCGCGCGGGCGAAAGGCGACTGGCAGCGTGAAAAAGAGTCCGCACGCTCTGGGGCGGAAACTGCCTGGCGGGCCGCCGAGGCCAAGCGCCTCGCGGTCGCGAAAGCCGAGTGGCAGGCGCAAAGCGACAAGGCGGTGGCCGCCGCACGCGCGGAAGCCGAGACGATACGCAGGCGGTACAGTGATAGCGACAGCGTGCGCGAGAAACTTGCGGCACGCGAAGACGAACTGACGCAGTTGCGAGCCGCATTTCTTGAGGAACGGACCCGCCTGCAGCGGGAGGCCACCGAACAGCTCGTCGAGGCAGAAAAAAATTGGAAACTCGACGAAATCTCACGCATGACCCAGGCCAAAGAGGAGTGGCAGGGGCAAACCGCCAAAGCCGTCGCCGAGGCGCGTACCAGCGCAAAACCGGGACGGGAAATGGCCACCGATATTGAGCTGCGCCGGCTGCGCGCGGAATACACGGCTCTGCAGGCCACTCTTTCCGCTCGCGAGTTAGAGTTGAAGCGGTCAAAGCAGGCGGCCGGAGCCCCGGAAGAAATCGTTCTCAGGCCGCACCGGATCCGCCCGATTGCCAATACCCCCCCAGGCAATCAGAAGCGCGGTAAGTCCCGCAAAAGCGGCATTGGAATCAGTGTCGCCGTGGTCGCCGCTGCCGCGAGCCTCGTGGTGTACCTCTATCCCAATTTGGACGACATATTGCAGCCTGCTCCCAAGGTTGAGATTTCTGCGGCGGATGCGGCGCCCGCCACCGCGCCGAAGCCGGCGGCGCCGGCGCCGGCCGCCGAAAAACATGCGGTCCTGCTCCGCGGTGCGAATGTGCGCACCGCACCTTCCGGAGACGCGAGTGTGATGCTGACTTTGCCGCGCGGCACAGAAGTTGCTCCGCTTGAACGGCGGGGGAGCTGGACACGGATTCAGGTCCAGCCTGACGGCAATTCTACCGAGCCGCGGGAGGGTTGGATTTTCACGTCCTTCCTGAAGGAAGCAGACACCCCCTAGTGTCCTCATTCTGAAATTCGCTCCGTCTGTGGCGAATGCCCGATTGTGGTAAAGTCCTGCCGGCTGCAAGGGCTGGAGAACGGCCATGATTCGACCGGATGTCGGCATCGTCATTTGTGCGGCAGTTGCGGCATGCTGTGCCACGCCGTCGCGCGCCGCGGACATTCCCAATTTCACCGGCATGTGGCGCCACCAGTCATTGCCGGGATTCGAACCACTGGCCTCGGGTCCAACCTCGGTGACAAACTTGTCGCGCGAAGATGGCGTCAGCAACTACGACGAGCTTGTCGGCGATTACAAGAATCCGATCCTGCAGCCCGCCGCTGCCGAGACGGTGAAGAAATTTGGTGAAATGTCGCGGGCAGGCATCACTTACCCGAGCCCCGCCAATCAGTGCTGGCCCGAACCGGTGCCGTATATCTTCAAAACTTTTGGCATGGAGATGCTGCAGGAACCGGACCAGATCACCTTCATGTATGATGAAGGGCCGGACGTCCGCCGTGTGCGGCTAAATCAACCCCATCGGGCCGATGTTCAGCCGTCCTGGTACGGCGATTCGGTTGGTCATTATGAAGGTGATACGCTGGTTATCGACACCATCGCGACCCGGACAGACCGTCCTTACGCCATGATTGATCTCTACGGCACGCCCTATACGAAAGCGTTGCATGTGGTGGAGCGCTACCGTCTCATCAGTTATGAAGAAGCGCAGGACGGATTGCTGCGCGACGCGAAGGAGAACAAGCGCATACCTGGCGATCTCGATCCGAAATATCGCGGCAAATTCCTGCAGGTCGTATTCACGGTGGACGATCCAGGTGTTTTCACCACGCCGTGGTCGGCGACAATCACCTATCGGCCGGGCCGCGAACCGTTCAGCGAGGCGGTTTGCGCCGAAAACCAGCACGAATACTACAACAATGCGGATACAAACGTCCCAAAGTCGGCCAAACCGGACTTTTGACCTCGAATTAAGCCTGCGGGGCCGCCGACGTGCGTTCCGCCGGCTTGCCCTATGATTTAGAGCAGGTTCGACCTGATGGAACCGTTTGCGCCGAACCGATTTTTGCGGCGGCCATCAGCCAGCCTCAGCGTTGTTCTCGAGCCGCCAACGATCTTTGTTCGATTCCGCTAGTTAGAGAAACGCTTTGCCGCAAACGAGTTGAGATGCGGGCGATCAATTCATCCTTTGGTGGAAGCTTCGCATTCGTCATCCCAAGCACTCGCGCCACCATTTGCAAATCAGGCTTTACGGGGTATGTGCCCAGTTCGCGCTCGATTTGTTCGCCTTTCGATATCCGGCCCTTCAACCCGTCGATCAGGTTTTTTGCGGATTCTTCTGTAAGCTGCCGCGATTTTGGAACGCCGCTTCTTCGTGGCGCATCTGGTAATATCGCTCTC
>JAGWSK010000328.1 GCA_028869355.1 Alphaproteobacteria bacterium
GAAGCGACGATCACTGATCCGAAGGTCTATACCCGGCCCTGGACCATCGCGATGCCGCTCTATCGCCGCGTCGAACCGAACATGCAGTTGCTGGAATTCCGCTGCAACGAATTCGTCGAGGAGTTCATGTACGGCAATCTCCGCAAACAGCAGCTGGTGAAGCACTGGGAAGGCGACACCCTGACGGTGGATATCACGCGCAAGATTCCGGCCGGCGACGCCTTCTATGAATGGTACAGCCGGTAACACCAACATCTGGAGGCCCAATATGCAGAAGACATTCGCCATTGCAGCCTGCGCGCTCGGGTTTTCGCTTTCCGCCTGGGCCGGTGCGGCTTACGCCCATCACGCTTTCGCGGCCGAGTTCGATGCCAACAAGCCGGTGAACTTCAAGGGCACAATCACCAAGATGGAATGGATCAATCCGCACACCTGGCTGCATGTTCTTGTGAAGGGTCCGAACGGTACGGCTCAGAACTGGGCGATCGAGGCGGGCACGCCGAACGTGCTTTTTCGCCGCGGCTTCACCAAACAGTCGCTGCTGCCGGGGACAGAGATTGTTATCGACGGATATCAGGCGAAGGACGGTTCGCACCGCGCCAATGGCCGCGATCTGACCTTTGCCGACGGCCGCAAGCTGTTCCTCGGTTCGTCCGGCACCGGCGCGCCGTACGAGCTTCAGCGCACCAAGTGAAGAAGCGAGTTAAGAGAAGCGAGAAGCGAGAGCTTATCTCGCTGCATTTCTCTCGTTTCTCGTTCCTCGTTTCTCGCTCCTCGGTGGACTGCTAATGCTTGTCGGTTTCTTTTCCTGGCTTGGTGATACGGACTGGAGTTCAGGACTTCACGGATCGCAGTACGCTTATTCCATCATTGAATCGCTGCATGTGTGGACGCTCGCGCTGTTCTTCGGGACGGTGGCGATGTTCGATCTCCGCCTGCTTGGATTGAGCATGCGGAACGTGCCGGTATCCGAAGTGGTCGATCGGCTGCTGCCCTGGACGATTGCTGCTTTTGCAATCATGGTCATCACCGGCTCGCTGTTGTTTTTTGCCATTCCCCTGAGGTCATTCCAAAATCTGTTTTTTCGCTTCAAAATGATTCTGCTGATCGCGGCGGCGCTGAACATCTGGTTGTTTCATGCGCGGGTCTATCCCGGTATCGCGGCCTGGGACTCCGCCGCGGTCCCGCCGCGGCGCGTGCGGCTCGCCGGCGGCATATCGCTGGCCCTGTGGACCTGTATCGTCATTTCCGGGCGGATGATTGCCTATAACTGGTTCGACTGTGATCGCCAGCCGCAGGCCGACATCATCAATTTCCTGACCAGTTGTGTCGCTTCCGCCCCCGATCTCGCGAGCGTGGCGGGTCAGTGATGTCGCTGCTTCCGTTCTTCAACTGGTGTTACGCGACCCCGCTCGCCGAAACGATCCGCGACTCGAGCTGGATGTTTCCGGTGATCGAAGCCGTTCATCTGCTCGGCTTCGGACTCACGCTGGGCGCGGTACTGATGATCGAGTTGCGGCTGCTTGGGTTTGGCTTTGACCGTCAACCGCTCGAAAAGCTTGCCGCCAATACTCAGCCCTGGCTGCTCGGCGGCATTGCGGTGATGTTCGCTTCCGGAATTCCGCTGTTCATGTCGGAATCGATGAAGGCCTATTATAGTTTTGCGTTCTGGGTGAAGATGGCATCGCTGTTGCTGGTGCTGGTGTACACGTTCACGCTCCGGCGCCGCATTACCCGTACGGATTCAATTCTGGAGCGTCCGCGGCTTTCCCGCGCCATGGCGCTGATGTCCCTGACGTTGTGGTTTGGCGTTGCCTGGGGCGGCCGCTGGATAGGGTTTTCCTAGATCACTGCAAAACCGCCGTCGCTCAAGCCTACTTGCTCGCAGTCTGCGCCAAAACCGGAGTGGATTTGGGCGGGACACGGTGGTGGGTTGCCTGTTCATATGCATAAGCGAGTTTCAGCAACACGGGTTCACTGTAGGGCCTGCCGAAAAAGGTGATACCCACCGGCAGATTATCGCTGGTGAATCCGGACGGCACCGTAATGACCGATGAATAGACGAGGAAAGTGTTGAAAGTTGGAATGCCCTTGTTGTTGACATAAGGCGGATTGACGCCGTCTTTGATCAGTGTCGGCTGGTGCTCCACCGTCTTGTGCACGATCGCGTCGAGATGGTTGTCGGCCATCACCTTGAGGATGTTGAACATCAGCCGATCCCGCGCTTCGAGATATTCTGCGTATTTTGCTTTGTCGATGACCAGCGGCCTGCGGAACTGATCCGCCCTGGAGCGCGGATAACCCTGGTCGAGCAGAGGCGATTTGGCAATATCGTCGCGGCTCTTGAATGGCGAATTGGGATTGCGCGCGAGATATCGCCTCATCGCCTCGTCATTCAGAGACGGGTCGCCAGCGCGTTTCGCCAGCAGTGCCTTGAAATCCGGAATCACAATCGGATCGACAATCACCGCGCCTGCGGCCTTCAGTTCCGCGATATCTTTGTCGAACACCGCGTCGACTTTCTTGAAGTCCGCCGAATCCGGTTCGGAGAACATGCCGACGGATTCACGAAGGACGCCGATGCGTGCGCCCTTCAAACCGTTCGAATCAAGAAACCGCGTGTAGCTGCCGTTATGTTTGTCCACACCCTCGGCAGTCAGTGGGTCTTCCGGGTCATAGCCCACCATAACATCGAGCAGATGCGCGAGGTCGGTAACATTGCGTGCCATCGGCCCCATCTGTGCCGGCAGCGTCGGATAGCCGTCCCACATGCCGCTGCGGCTCACGAGGCCGGGCGTCGGACGCATGCTGACGACATCGTTCCAGCCGCCGGGGCGGCGGATCGAGGCGACGGTTTCCTCACCGAGCGCAACCGTCGCAAAATTGGCCGCGACCGAGGCCCCTGAGCCGCCGGACGAGCCGCCGACCGTACGCTCCGGATCATAGGGATTGCGCGTCACGCCGAACATCGAGCCATAAGTATCGCCGGCAGCGAATTCGCTCAGCGTGGTCTTGCCGAGAATAATGGCGCCGGCCTTGCGCAGGCGATCGACCACGAAGGAATCCCGCGTCGGGCGGTAGTCCGTGAATACGGTCGTGCCCAAAGTTGTCGGCATGCCGGCGGCGTCGATTTCATCTTTCACCAGAACCGGAATGCCATGCAGTGGTCCGACAAAACCGGATGCGCGATAGGCGGCATCCAGACGGTCGGCCTCTGTGAGCGCGTCAGGATTAATCGTGATGATCGAATTGATCTTCGGGCCCTGCTTGTCATAGGCGCGGATGCGATCAAGATAGAGCTGCGTCAGCTGATGGGCGGTCAGGCGGCCCGCTTTCATCGCCGCATGAATATCGTCGATCGAGGTTTCCAGCACCCTGAAATTCGCGGGCGCATTTTGCGCCGCTATCGGCACCGAGGCGGACATTGCGAGTGCGGCGATTGCCGCGCCGATCAGGGCTGATTTCCAAAATTTCATCGCCGTGCCTCCGCAGTCCGGGAGGCGGATTTTGGCGAATATTGTTCGGCTTGGAAAGGATGGCGGACGGGGGGTCTGC
>JAGWSK010000329.1 GCA_028869355.1 Alphaproteobacteria bacterium
CCATTGATGAAGTCACCCACGCGGGTGCGGGTCAGCGTATCGGGATCGGAAAGAGTCCAGGTCGAATCCAGGCGAATCGGTTGATAGTCCCCCTGTGCTGCCGGCTGCACGGGCGACACGAGAAAGCTGGTCGATGCGACGCCCCAGGGCGAGAAGCCACGCAAATCGAATAGCCCGCTGAACCGATTTTGTCCGGCGCCGCTCGTCCCCACGATGTCGTAATTCAGTGTTGCACCGAGGCCGCTTTGCACCGGGATTTTCGGTCCTGCGGTCGCTCCGGCGAGCAGCAGCTCGGGTTTCAGGATGCCATCCGGCGTCGTCACCTGTATCGTCTGTGTCGTCTGGTCGAGACGGTATTGCAACCCGGGCAGGCTTCGAAACGGCACCAACCCGTCCGCGGGCACGGGACCCGCCGGCAGGCGAAATCCCAGATCGTCGAGCTCATCCGGCTTGATGAACAATGTGTCGTCACGCTGGACGAATTCACCGATCTTGCCGGTGTCATGACCGTTGATGAAAACCTGAAGCAGGAGTGTGACGGAAGCGCCGGGATCTGACAGCGGCGGCGGCGAGGATTGGGTTGCGGCGGGCGCCGCGGCTGCCGCCGACGCTCTCAAGCAAAAGATTGGTAAGCACAGGACCGTGGCCATGACCCACGCTCCCCGGTTCATAACTGCAGGGTCGCGGGCACCGTCACGTCGATTTTGCCGCCATCGGATTGCGCCGTCAGATGGAGACTGGCGCCGGCTGCCGGCAGAACTCCGTCACCGGTCAGGCGAAACCTGCGGGTCGCGCCGGCCAACAAATACGGAGAACTGTCGCCCTGGGGCTTGAAAACCGTGGTGCCCGTGGAAAGGACAATGTCATGTATCCGTTCGTGCCGCGTCCCATTGTTCACGGCAACAAGCCACATGCTGTTGGAGTCGCGCTCGACACGCCACTCGATATGGGGAACCGCGCGGGTTGCCGGTTCAACAAAGATCGGAAGCGACAGGCGCAGTGCGATGCGCACGGTGCCCGGCGCGGACGGCGGAGGAACTTGATCAAGCAATAAGCGATAGACAGATTCGCGATCCCTGGGAGGCTTTCGAATCACGATGCGGACCACCTGCGTGGCATTGGCAGGAATGACACCGAGCGGAGGGCTCAGCAGAACGTCGCCGGTGGGATCGAGCTGTTCGGTGCCGTCCTTCTGGCTCCATGCGAAGGCGCGGACCTGGTAGGATGTTTCAGCGCCGCCCTGGCCCGAAATCGATATTGTCGCAGCCAGTTGGCCCGGCTGCATGTTGATCACAACCGGCATGACCGTCAGGGATTGCGCCGCCGCCGGAAAGGCAAGCGACGCCAGTGCCAGCGCCGTGACGGCGCTGATCGCGCAATGTCGCAACATCGTAAGAACTCGCGTTGGGCCGTCAACCGGCGGCCGGATTGGCGATCAGTAGGTCACGGTCGCGGTGATCGTGTCCGAATACGAGCCGGTCGTTACGAACTGGCTGGCGCTCACCACGCCATAGACCGTAATCGTCTGTGCACTGCCGTTTCCGGTACCTGCTTCGGTATCGGTCCCGGCCGTTTGACCCCAGTTGGCCGTGTGGCCCGAGTCCTGATACATCACGTAACCCAGCGTCGCACCGCCGGGACCGGTCATGGCGCGGCTCGTGACTGTCGCGCCGGTCGCCGTGCCGGCATTCAGTCCGACATTGTAGGTCGTGCCGTTGGAGCACTGCACCGAAAGCGTGGTGGTGGCCGATACGGCCGAACCCGAATAGGTGCCGAAGCCCAGACTGTTGCCCGAGATCAGGCAGGTCGCCTGCACTGTGGAAGTGACGTTGTAAGTCGTGGTTGCGGTTGTGGCCAGGACGGGCGTCGAGAGGGCGCCGGTTCCCGCCAGGATCATCGCCGTTGCCGCAATCCGCAGCCGGTTCGCTTGAACGTTCATGGCAGTTCTCCAGATGATTGGTCGCGCGGATGATCAGTAGGTGATCGTCGCCGTGATCGTGTCCGAATAGCTGCCCGGAGCCGGATATTGGCTGGCCGTCAACTCGCCGTAGATCGTCAGCGTCTGCGCGCTGCCATTGCCGGTTCCCGACTTCGTATCCGTACCAACCGTGTTGCCCCAGTTGGCCGCATGACCGGAGTCCTGATACATCGCATAATTCAGCGTCGCACTGGCCGGGCCGGTCATGGCCCGGGTCGTGACCGTCGCGCCGCTCGCCGTGCCCGCATTCAATCCGACATTGTAGGTCGTCCCGTTGGTGCACGTGACCGAAAGCGTCGTCGTCATGCCAATGGCCGATCCGCTGTAGGTGCCGAAGGCCAGATTGTTGCCGCTGATGAGACAGGTCGCCTGCACCGTTGCGGTGACGTTGAAAGTTGTCGTTGCGGTCGACGCGTCGGCCGGCCGGTTCCACAGGGCAACAGCGGCCATCGCCGCCGTCGTCCCGATAAGCACAAGAGGTTTAGAACGAATCGTCATTGAAATTGTCCCGTCCAAATTGCCGGACGGGTATAGGCGAGATGCATTTTCGTAAAAGTTAACGCGAGTTGCCCCGCGCCGGATTTCAAAGTTTCGTCGCAACTGTTGATAAGTGATTAAAATCGGCAGCACATGCCCGCGGCAGTAAGGAATTTTTGCAGCGCAACATCAGCGGTTCTGCGCGCCGCAAGGTGCTCCGTTTACGGATTATTAGGAAAACTGCGACGGTGCGTCGCAAAAAACCGGCCGGAATGAGGCGGACCGCGGGCCCCGGCAGCGGCGCGATTTGCAGCCCGAGCGCCACCGCGCCCGCGATTGCTCACCTATATCAACCCGCCCCTTGGGGGCGGGTCGATCCTGCGAAGCGCTTGCGCGAAGCAGGATCGGGGCGGGGACAGCGAGCGACTAGTCCGCCGTAGCCTTGGCGAAGGCGGAAGCGAGCGTACTTGCGCGGCTAGTGAGGGGGAAGCGTGATCCGGGGGAACGCAGGTCTGCGGGCGCGAGAGATTTTCATCCCGTCGAATGCAATCCACGAATCTCTGGCGCGCAGCCGCCCGCACCGGGCGCGACCCTTCAATGAGGCCGCAGCGAGATTTTGACGGCTCTTGAAATGTACGCCAATATGGCGCACCTATACAGACGGACTAAACAAGGAGCACGGTATGGCTCAAGCCGCCCGGATAAAGCGCGATCGCATGCATCTGCGCGTGGACGCAAAAACCAAGCGCAAGCTGGAGCGCGCGGCCGCCTATCAAGAAACGAGCGTGAGCGACTTCGTTCTGGCGAACGCGGTGGCGGCGGCCGAGCGCGTCATCGATTCGCGGGAGAAAATCACGC
>JAGWSK010000330.1 GCA_028869355.1 Alphaproteobacteria bacterium
CCGGACGCCGTCGTAGAAAAATCCAAGCAGATGATTCTCGACACGCTCGCGGCGATGATCTCAGGGTCGCAGCTCGCGCCGGGGAAAGTTGCGCTGACATTTGCACGCGCAAATAGTGGTGACAAAACCGCGACTGTCGTTGCGTCCAATCTGTCGTGCGGTCCGATCGAGGCCGCATTGGTCAACGGCATGCTGGCGCACTCTGACGAAACCGACGACACCCATCCTCCATCCCAATCGCATCCCGGCTGTTCGCTTGTGCCGGCCGCGCTGGCCGCAGGCGAGCGCTTCGGCGCCTCGGGAGAGCGGATGATCCATGCGGTTGCGCTCGGCTACGACATTGGCCCGCGCGTCACCGAAACTCTGGGCAAGCTGCAATATATGGTGGCAACCCACCGCAGCACGCATTCGATTTCCGGCACTTTCGGTTCGGCGGCGGCTGCGGGCTGCATGGCGGCACTCTCGGCCGAACAAATGCGTTGGCTGCTGTCTTACACCGCGCAATCCGCATCGGGACTGGCATCGTGGCAGCGTGATACACAGCATATCGAGAAGGCGTATGATTTCGGCGGCATGCCGGCGCGCAACGGCGTTACCGCCGCACTGCTGGTGCAGGCGGGCGGCACGGGACTCGATGATATCTTTGCCGGACCTGACAATTTTCTTGATGGCTTTAAGCCACTCAACCCGCCTGAAATGCTGATCGACAAACTTGGCGAGCGATACGAAATCCTGCGCACCGATGTGAAGAAATGGACGGTTGGCGCGCCAATTCAGGCGCCGCTGGATGCGCTGCTGAATCTCATCCAGAAGAATCACTTCACTGCGGATCAGGTCGAGAAGGTCGTGGTGCGTGTCGCCGCCGATGAAGCCGGCATCGTCGACAATCGCGAAATTCCGGATATTTCGCTGCAGCACATGATTGCCGTGATGCTGGTCGATGGCACCGTTTCGTTCAAATCGGCCCATGACATTCCGCGCATGAAAGATCCGGCGGTCCTGAAGCAGCGCGCAAAAGTGCAATTGGTGCGTGATGACGAACTGGAAAAACTGATGCCGAAGCGCGTCGCGATCGTCGAGGTGACGCTGAGCGGTGGAAAGACACTGAGCGAACGGGTTGAAACCGTTCGCGGAACGGCGGGCAATCCGATGACCCGGGAGGAGCTGATCGGCAAAGCGCGCGATCTGATCGTGCCGGTACTTGGCGCAGGCAAGTTCGACCGGCTGGTGGACACGGTGTTTGCAATGGAAAAAGTGCAGAATGTGCGAGAGCTTCGCCCGCTGATTCAGACGTGATTTACTAAAACCCGGCGGATTCAGGCGATTTGCGGTGGGCGCCCGCGGATGATTTTCAAGCGCTTTCCGTGCGCTTGCGCGTTATGGTGACGCTATGAACCGGCAAAATCCAGGCAGGCGAACTGCGCCACATTCGGCAGCCAAAGCGGAGCTGGAATCCGTATTGATGGCCAATCCGGCCATTGAGTTCGTTGATGCGGCGATTGCCGACATCTCGGGCGCCCTGCGTGGAAAGCGGATCGCCGTCGCCGACGCACCAAAGCTGTTCGAGCACGGAATGCAAATCCCGCTGTCGCTGCATCTGATGGATGTGCGCGGTGAGATGATGAATCCGGGCGGCCGCGGATACAGCGATGGCGATCCCGACGGCACGGCCTGGCCGATTGCAGGAACTGTAACCGAAGTCTGGGGCTCGGATCCGCCACGGGCACAGATGCTGATGTCGCTGTGCGACACGGCGGGCGCGCCGCTGTTCTATGATCCACGTACAATTCTCGAGCGCGTGCTGCGGCGCTTTTCCGAACTCGACCTCGTTCCGGTTGCCGCGCATGAGCTCGAATTTTATCTCATCGATTCCGAGCGTGACAAAAACAGCCGCCCACAACCGCCACGTTCGCCGCTTGACGGCGTGCGCGAAAATACCCATTCGGTTTATGGCCTGCAGGAACTCGACCGGCACCAGCGCTTTTTGACAGCTCTGTCGCATGCCGCGGCGCTGCAGCGTGTCCCGATCACCGCCACCAGCAAGGAATATGCGCCGGGACAATTCGAGGCAAATCTCCGCCATCAGACGAACGCTCTCGCGGCATCCGATCATGCGGTTTTCCTGCGCCAGATCGTGCGCGCAGCGGCAGCGGAGGAAAATTCTCGCGCCACCTTCATGTCGAAGCCGTATGCGGACCGCTCGGGTTCCGGCCAGCACGTGCATATCAGTCTGACCGACGTCCAGGGGCGAAATATCTTCGATGATGGCACGAAGGAAGGAAGCGAAGCGCTGCGCTTCGCCATCGGGGGGTTGGCGAAGTTGATGCCGGAAAGCATGGCCTTCTTCGCACCCAATCTGAACGCCTATCGCCGTTTTCAGCCGGATATGTTCGCACCCGTCAATCGCCGTTGGGGAATCAATAACCGTTCGGCGGGCCTGAGAATCCCGGTTGGGCCAAGCGACGCGCGGCGCATCGAGCATCGCTGCGCCGGCGCAGATGCCAATCCGTATCTGGTCATGGCTGCGATCCTCGCCGGAATTCATCATGGTCTGGTGAACCGGATCGATCCCGGGCCGCCGGCAACCGGCAATGTTTCCCGTGATCGTGATTCCGCCTTGCCGTTCGCGCTCGGCCGCGCACTGGATCTGTTGGAAAACGCGCAAGTGCTGCCGGCCTATTTCGGCGCTGACGCCGTGACGCTTTATCGTCAGACCAAGGCCGAGGAACTCACCCGGTTCCGCAGGATCATCACGGCCGAAGAATACGACTGGTATCTGTGAAAAAAGAGAGGAGCCTGAAGGCTCCTCTCTTGCAGTCGCGAAAGTAATCAGCGTCAGCCGATTGTGCGGTTCAATTCCGCGCGGTTCAGTGCGGCCGTGATGTTCCGTACATCACCATGATTACGCTCCTTTTTGCGTGTATCTGGGCTCGCCGTTTGCCTGTGCTCCGGCGCTTCTGTGCCTGACAACGATTGGCCGCGAAGTTCTTTTCCGGAACTGCGAACACAACTCTTCCATGCGGGCGAACTGCGGCCGGAGTGGAACGTGGCGTTTTCAGCCGCGTTTGCTGCCGCTTCGCAATCTGTGCGTGTGTGCTAAGTTGCGCCCAAGGTCAGCACCGGGCTGACACTGCGTGCGGGAGAACCCAATGCGGTTGCCGGTTTTTCTGTTTCTTGTGGCCATGTTCGCGGTATCTGGCGCGGCTGCGCATCATTCGCTCGCACCTTACGCAATGGCAGAAGTGAAAACGGTCGAGGGAACCGTCAAAAGTTTCGATTGGAGTAATCCACACGTCCGGTTGAACGTGCTGGTTCCGGATGGCAAGGGCGGTTCAACGGAATGGGAATTTGAAGGCAGCAGCGTCGGGCGCCTGTCGAGCACCGGTTTCAGGAAGGATTCACTGGCCCGCGGCGACACGATCACCGTGGCGTACAATCCGCGGCGGGATCATACGCTGGGAGGATTTTTCGTCGCCATCAAAATGCCAGATGGCACGACTTTGACGACCGATCGGTTCCGCGGACCGGTGGGCAATTAGAGCGCGGCTTTCCTCTTCCTCGAGGGAGAGGTGAATCAGCCGAGCATTTTGCTGACCATCTCATAAAGATTGTTTGACAGCCCGGATTGCGCCGCGATGGTTTCCAGCTCGGTCCGGATCATGCGCTGACGCTCTGCGTCATAGCGGCGCCAGGTTTCAAAAGCCGCTGCCATGCGCGCTGCCGTTTGCGGATTGATCGAATCGAGGGCCTGCACCACTTCGCGAAGCAGCCGATAGCCGTCGCCCGAACGGTCGTGGAAGCGCAGCGGATTGCCGACCGCAAACGCACCGACCAGCGCCCGCACGCGGTTGGGATTTTTCAGTGTGAAAACCGGATGCTTCATCAGTGAACGGACACGTTCGATGGTGTCCGGCAGCGGCGACATCGCCTGAAGGCCCATCCACTTGTCGAGAACCAGAGGCTCGGAACGGAATCGATCGTGGAAGGCTGCGAAGGCCTGGTCGCGCCGCGGATTCGCCGTGCGCCCGAGGGCTGCGAGCCCGGCCGTCATTTCCGTCATATTCGTTGCGCTGAGATAATGTTCATGCGCCAGCCGGGCGGATGCATCATCATTTGCGGCGGTGAGGAATCTCAACACGGCATTTCGCAATGATCTGCGACCGGCAGAGGCCGCATCCGCAGTGAACGGTCCGTTCGATTGCAGGTCGCGATACAGCCGGTCCATTTCGGCCCGATGTGCGCCGGCCGTGGCGCGGATCAGGGCTTCGCGCGCGCTGTGAATCGCCTCCGGATCGATGGGGGAGAGTTTCAGCGCCAGTTCACTCTCACTTGGCGGCATCAGCATCAACGCGGTGAAGGCGTGATCCTCCTGCGCCCGTTTCAGAACATCCCCGATCGCATCGAGATAGACTGGATCGGTGGTGGCAGTGCCGCCGGATTGGATGGTCCGGATCATCGCGATCAGAAGTTCGGTCGCAAGCTGTTGTCCGGCTTCCCAGCGATTGAACGAATCCGTGTCGCGGCCCATCAGGAAGGCGCGAGTGCCGGGATCGGTCGAGGTGCGAATGTTCACCGGCGCCGAGAAATTGCGGCCGATCGACAGGACGGGCGGCTCGCCGATATTCGTGAACACAAAGGAGTGTTCCGGCCCGGTGAGTTCGACAACGCGTTCCGTCGGGCCGACCTGGTTTTCGCCCTCCAGCGTCAGGGGAAGGGGCGCGCCGGATTTGCTGCCGATCAAGCCGAGCGACAGCGGAATTTGCATCGGCTGTTTTCCCGGTTGGCCTGGTGTTGCCGCAAGACGCTGACTGACGTGCAGCGCAAACTTCCCGCTGGCGGGATCATATTTGCCCTCGGCCCTGATCTCGGGCGTTCCGGCCTGCGAGTACCAGAGGCGAAACTGGGACAGATTGCGGCCGGACACTTCTTCGAAACAGCGGACAAAATCCTCGACCGTCGCCGCCTGTCCATCGTGACGGGTGAAATACAAATCCATACCTTTGCGGAACAGCGCCGGCGTCAGGATGGTGCGCAGCATGCCGATGACTTCAGCGCCCTTTTCATAGACGGTCGCGGTATAGAAATTATCGATGGCGATGTAGGACTGCGGCTGAACCGGATGCGCAAGAGGTCCGGAATCCTCCTGAAACTGCCGCAGACGCAGGTCCTTGATATCGTGGATTCGGCGCACCGCATGCGAGCGCATGTCGCCGGCGAATCCGCTTTCACGAAAAACCGTAAGACCTTCCTTCAGCGACAGCTGAAACCAGTCGCGGCAAGTGATCCGGTCACCCGTCCAGTTGTGGAAGTATTCGTGTCCCACCACCGATTCGATGCGTGCGTAATCGTCGTCGGTCGCGGTGTCGGGGCTGGCCAGCAGGACCTTGTCATTGAAAATGTTGAGCCCCTTGTTTTCCATCGCACCGAAATTGAACGCGGAAACGGCGACGATCATGAAGATGTCGAGGTCATATTCGCGGCCATAGGTTTCCTCGTCCCAGCGCATCGCGCGCTTGAGCGATTCCATCGCGTATTGGGCCCGGCCTTCGTTGCCGTGTTCGACATAGACCTTGAGATCGATGTTGCGGCCCGAGAGCGTGGTGTAGCGGTCCGAGATATGGCCCAGATCGCCTGCGACGAGGGCAAAAAGATAGCTCGGTTTCGGGAATGGATCGCGCCATTCCGCAAAGTGCCAGCCATCGCCGAGATCGCCCGCGGCGATCGGGTTACCATTGGACAGCAGCACCGGCGCCGTCGCTTTTGGTGCTTCGATTCGGGTTTCGAATTTGGCCAGGTTATCGGGGCGGTCGACATAATAGGTGATGCAGCGAAAGCCTTCCGGCTCGCATTGGGTGCAGTAGATGCCGTTCGACATATACAGCCCTTCGAGTGCCGTATTTTCGGCCGGCGCAATCTCGGTCACGATCTCCAACTGGAAATCATTGGGCGGCGCAGTGATCGACAGGCTTTCCGGCGTGACGGTGTAGGCAGACGGTTCCAGCGGCGCCCCGTCGAGTGAGATTGAGACCAGCTTTAACCTTTTGCCATTCAGCACCAGCGGGTCTGCAGCCGTCGCGCGGCGCTGCACATGCATGATCGCCGTGACCCGTGTCGCGGTGGGTTCGAGGCGAAACTTCAGAGCTATTTCCGGAATCCGGTATGAGAGCGGAGCATAGTCTTTAAGGCAAATCGCGCGAGGTTCGGCGGTTTTCATTGAATGTCCTGTTGTACGGCAGCCGGTGGGAGGCCGGATATGAAGAAACTTGTAAATGCGCAATCCAGTTTCAGAAACTGCACGCGATTAAGCGAAACTGCCGCCGAGTGTGAAATTCGCACCACCGCGATTTCAGAATCCGGGCGGGAGATCCTCACTCAGCCGCTTTGTCAGACCGAAACAATAGACCGACATTGGTCCGTTACCGGACCAATAGGCAAGGGTTTGGTTCTCGGGATTTTCCCACGGAGACCGGCCGGTTCGCCTGACAAGCCTATGGCGAAAGCCAGCCTAAGCCGTTTCGCTGAGCGGGTCGCGTCCGAGCGGGTCGGGATTCAGCAGCCGGCCGGAGAGTGCACCCAGCCAGTCCAGCCCCGACGCCAGCCGGACATTCTCGCCAATGACCAGAATCGCCGGAGCGTCCGCGTCCGGGGCGAGATCTCCAAGCCGCGCAAGTTCGGTGATTGTCGTCACCTGGTTCTCAAGGGATGCGTTGCTGACGATAGCCGCGGGTTCATGGGGGCTGCGTCCTGCCGCAACGAGATTCGCGGCGATCTCCCGCGCGTGCCGCCTCGCCATGTAGAGAACGATCGTGGGCGAGCCTTTCGCAATCGCCGGCCAATCCAGCGCCGGTGCATGGCCGTTGACGGAGGTTCCAGTGATGAATGTCACCGCCTGATTGGTGTCCCGGTGCGTGGCCGGAATTCCCGCATAGGCAAGCCCGCCAATTCCGGCGGTCACTCCGGGAACAATGCGGAAGGGAATGCCGGCTTTGACCAAGCTCAATGCTTCCTCGGCGCCGCGGCCGAAGACAAATGGATCGCCGCCCTTGAGCCGCAGGACCCGCATGCCTTTGCGAGCATGTGACACAAGTTGGGCCGATATCGCGGTCTGGGAGGAGGAGGGTTTGCCGCCACGTTTCCCGGCGTTAACAATCATTGCATCCGGACGGCTCAATTTCAGCAGCTCACGGGAGACGAGCGCATCGCAAAGAATGACATCGGCATCGGCAATGGCATGGATGGTGTGGAGCGACGCCAGCCCGGGATCGCCCGGCCCGGCGCCGGCGAGCCACACCCAGCCGGGTTCCAACGACGGCAGTCCGAGGCGCGCGGCGAGCTGCTTGACCACTCTGTGATCCGCGGTGTGCAAGGAAACAATGCCGGCCAAATTCACACCTGATTTATGTGTAATCCAGTTTAGCACACCACAGGAACGTATTTATAGGATGAATCGGGCATGGGGGGGAGTTTTATGGCAGATTGGCCCGGACGAAGGGAAACAGTTGGAATGCGGATTGCGATGTTAACCATGGCGCTGCTGGCCGCGGGATCGGCGCTGGCGGCAGATGAAGGATGGCGGGAATTCAGCTTTCCCGAATCCGGATTTGCCGCGGAATATCCGTCCCCTCCCAGTGTCGCGACGCGCGATTACCAGACCAGGCAGACCCCTGAAGGTACCGTTCCCGAACGGGTCTATTCGGTGAATTCGGGCGGCGTGATCTATGCGGTCGAAGTCGCAGATTTCAGGCGTACCAGCGCAGACAAGGACCCGACGATCGAAGAGGCGGCCCGCAACGTCCTCGCCCAGGGCAAGATGACCCACGATGAATCGGGCGCGCGGGTCGATTTCAATTACGGCCGGGAGATCAGAATCGAGGATGGTGCGGGGGGAAGCATCACCGATGCCATCTTCTTCATCGATCACAAACTGTACCAGTTGAGGGTGAGCTTTCCTGCCGCCAATACCGATCCCGCCGGTTCTTCCGGCATTCATTTTTTCCAGCAGACATTCCGGCTCCTGAACAGCTACTAATCCATAGCGAACAACGGAGTTCAGCTTTGCGAGTCCTTGTTGTCGCGCTTCTCGGCCTGTGCTTCTGCGGTAGTGCCGCTGCGGATACCTGGCAGGAATATGTCTATGGCGATTACGGATTCGCGGTGAGTTTTCCGCAAGCCCCAACCGTGGAAAGCGGAAGTTTTCAGCTTCCCGGCGGCCCGAATGTGCCGGCGCGAATCTACTCCGTCACCCAACCGGACGGCGATTACCGGGTCATGATCGCCGATTTCACCAACCGCCCGGAGAGCAGCAACACGATCATCGACGATGCCGAAACACTGCTGAAGCAGCATGGTGACGTGAAAATCGAATTGCCGGCGCGGGTGCAGGCTGTATTCGGACGTCAGCTCAGCCTGAATCAGCGGGATGGCAGCCACATCAGCGCGGCGCTTTTCGTGTATCAGCACCGGCTCTATCAGATCACGGGGACGGCGATGCCCGCCGCTGCCCTTGCCGGATCCAGCGATGCGATCCGTTTCCAGCAGTCGCTGCGGTTCACCGGCAACACGGCCGGATTTTTCGGCCTGAATTTCCTGTTCGGGGCATTGCGCCAGCTTTGAACGCCAACAGCATGTTCGGCATACCGCAGCCGGGGCTTGAGCCCAATACACCTGCCTTCGAAAACGAGCCTCTGATCGCGGAGACCGGCTTCCGCGAATATGACGCCCGCTGGCTTTACCCGCAGGAAATCAATCTCATCGGAATGCAGGCTCTGGGGCTGGCACTCGGCACATTTTTCCACGAATGCGGCGTCCAGCCGAAAGTCGTGGTGGGACATGACTTTCGATCCTACTCGCTCACTGTCAAACAGGCCCTGATCCTGGGACTGATGGCGGCGGGCTGCGAGGTGCACGACATCGGGCTTGCTCTGTCGCCCGTGGCCTATTTTGCGCAATTTGCCCTTGAGATCCCCTGCGTCGCCATGGTGACCGCCAGCCATAACGAAAACGGCTGGACCGGCGTCAAAATGGGCGCCCACCGGCCGCTGACCTTCGGGCCCGAAGAGATGCTGCGGCTGAAACAGATCGTGCTCTCGGATGC